>CAYVWD010000001.1:0-3557 GCA_964455405.1 uncultured Candidatus Nitrosopelagicus sp.
GATGAAGATTCAGCAGTGGGACAAAGAGCTAATGCGTTGTTTGAGGCTGAAAAATATATTGATGATTCCGATATTCTAGAAGAAAAAAAACTATCAAAATGTTGCGGACCTCCTACATCATGTTGTTGAGAATCATTACCATGTTTTTGAGAAACTGGAACCTGTTGTAGACGCGGTGGAACCTGTTGTAGAGAAGCAGGAACCTGTTGTAGAGAAGCAGGAAGAGTCTAAAATGCTGTATATGATCTTTGATGAAAGTATCATATCATACATTATGTTAGATAAAAGAGACGTAATTGAAGGAATTCAGAGTTATGCTGAAAAGCAAAGTAAATTTCTTACATTTGATGCTGTGATCAATTCTTTTATTGAAAATGAACGAGTGACGTATAACAGGATCTTAACGTTTGACCAAGTTATTAGTAAGCTAAAAAAAATTGGTGATTTTCAATACTATGGATTTGATAAAGAATCTGCAATAGGTCAAAGAGCAAGTGCACTGTTTGAGACAGAAAAATACATTGATAATTCAGATATTCTGGAAGAAAAAAAGCTATCAAAAACTGATTGTATCTTGATTGAGCTTTTGATAGATAAATCAGTAATTCTAGTCACAAATAATTCACTTTTAAAAGAAGCCGCAACTCAAGAAGCAAAAGAAAGGAATGTTACAATAAAGATTTTTGATCCGCTAGAACTGTGATCACTGTTCAAGTTTTTTACTTATTATTGGAAGTTTGCCCTTCTTATACAAGAAAGCAATAATTCCAATTATTATTATGATTGCTGCAATTCCACCTGCTGATGAATCATTATCATTTGCTCCAATTAGAGATAATCCATCTACATTAATCGTAGTGTCATATGTAAGCATCTCATCGTTTCTCATCGAGTCTTTATAGCTTACTTCAATAGTAATATCATGTTCGCCACCTCTATCTCCACCAGCAAATTCAATTGGAATATTAAATGGAACTGGGCTATCTGGCTCTATTTCATCTATGTACTGTGTAGACTCCTGTATGTTAGAGTCACCACGTGGCTTGAGTGTAACAAATCCAAACAAACCATCTGAATTTCCCTGGTTTAAAATCTCACCAATCACCGTCTGCTGTCCAGATAAATCAATTACTTTTACTCCATAAACATATGGATCAACTAAACCGTTTATGTAAAAATCTGTAACTCTTGTTACAGTCTTAGATTCTCCATGTGAATCATAATATGAGATCTCCATCGGTAAATGAAGCGGCTCATTTTTAATAGTTTCAGGAACAAAAATATTGATTTTGAATTCTGCTGAAGAGTTTGGTAGAATGGTACCAACATCCCAGTGTGTCTGATCAAAGATTACATTTTCAAGATTCTTTGACTTTGATGTGGCACTCACTGATGTTTCATCATTTTTTAATATAATATCGACATTTGATAGAGGTGCAGTTCCTCCATTTGAAATGTAGATAATAGCTTCATTATTTGTAAGTGATGTAATGTATGGAGTAGCTGGAGTTAAATTTACAGTGCTGTCACCCGTTAATTTGAAGCTAAAATCAAAGAAATCTATCCTTTGACCAGATTCACGTAGTCTTGAATAATCAATTTTGGCGTTACCTGCATAATTTGTGATGGCCGCCTGCTCATGTACATTCACAAAAAATGTTAGATAGAATGAACTACCAGTAGTAGCTTTTTGATTATTGTCTGCTACGATCACTCTCAGTCCATCTGAGGATGAAAACTGTGCTGGGAGGACTAATTTACCTTTAATGCCTGTTATGTCCTGAGTACCAACATTTGCCATCGAAATTGTAAATGGTACATTTTTGTCACCAGGTGCAACTTCAATTTTTCCTTCTGATGTACCAAAGTATGCATCAAGGAATTTTATGCTAACAATTGAATCTCGTAAAACTCCATCTGCAACACCAACAGTATTGATATCACCAAAGGCAATTGGTATCAATGGAGTACTAATAAGAATCGCGATCAATGCTATATGCAAAGTTTTCATGCTATCAACTCCATCTCTGGTTGTTCACCCTCGAATGAACGACCGTCTTTAATTGTAATTACACGATCAACGTCTGGAAATTGTTGACGATCATGTGTGACAATAATGAATGTCTGATTGAATTCCTTTGCCATATCTTGCATTAGTTTTACAATATTTGCAGCAGTCACAGAATCAAGATTTCCTGTTGGCTCGTCTGCTAAAACTATAGCTGGGTTGTTAATCAGACCTCTAGCTATTGCTGCTCGTTGGGCTTGTCCGCCTGAAATCTTATTTGCACGTTTTAATATTTGATCTTCAAGTCCAACTTTTATCAACAATTGTTTTGCTTTCTCATTAATCTTAAAAGAATTTTCTTGGATTTGTTGTGGAAGCATCACATTCTCTAACACAGAAAGGTCTTGCAAAAGATTAGAAAATTGAAAAATGAATCCTAATTTTTTGTTTCTAAATTGTGAAATTTGGTTATCATTAAGTTGTGTAGTTTCAGTATTATCTAGTATAACGCTGCCTGATGTTGGTCTATCAATCAGTCCAATCATATTAAGTAGAGTAGATTTTCCTGAACCAGAACTCCCTACAATTAAAACAAACTCACCACGCTTTATTGATAGTGATACATTGTCCAGTGCACGAACCTCGGTGTCTCCTTCACCAAAAATCCTGCTTACATTTTTTAATTCTAAAACAGTATCAGACAGTTCTCATCGCCTCCACTGGTTGCAGTTTTGTTGCACGATATGATGGATAAAGTGAGGCAACCACAGCAAGACCAAATGCAATAAGTGCTGTCTGACCAATTTTTTCCCAATTATAATTAACTTCAAGTGCTAGACTTCCTTCAAATTGCATATTTGTTATCTTTGCGTATGTAGTGTAAACTAGTCCGAATCCTGTGCCTACTCCTGCACCACACATACCGATTATCATTCCCTGGAAAATGAAAATAATCAAAATATCTTTTCTTTTTGCCCCAATTGCTCGCATTACACCAATTTCTCTTGTTTTGTTGTTAACAAGCATCATTTGAATAACTACTATGGCAAATGCAGATGACATCATTCCGAAATACCCAATTAGATTAATCATTGCAATTCCTGAACGAAATCCCTTTAATGTCGCTTCAGCAGATTCCTCAATAGTTTCTGCCTTTAATTCATCATTTGCATACGCAGCTAAAAACTGATTTTTGACTTCTTTAGCTCCATCTGGATTCTTTTCGACTAATTTAACAAAGATTGAGTTTGATTCGTTTGGTCTATCTAGCATACTTCGTAATGTGTCAATATGAATAATGACACTTGTGTCAAAACCTTGACCGCCAGCTGTTTTTGAGATTCCTGTAACCATAAACCTCTTTGATTCTTCTATACCCCATTGATTTGTAATTTTTAGTTTAATGTTATCACCAACCTTTACTCCACCAAGATCTTGTGATACTGTTTCACCTACAACAATTGAATTTCTGGCGTAAACATATTGACCATCACTAATTGTAGTATGAATTGTTGAGGCCTGTACATCTGTAACAGGATCAACACCTACA
>CAYVWD010000002.1:0-4940 GCA_964455405.1 uncultured Candidatus Nitrosopelagicus sp.
AAATGACAATTTCAATAACAATATGAAAAAAGCAATTGTTTTGGGTGGTTCTAGAGGAATTGGTAAGGCAATTTCAGAGTCACTGAAAACACTTGATATTGATGTTATTGCAGCATCCAAGTCTGATATTGATACATCAAATATTGAAAGTGTAAGAAAATTTTTACAGACCTATTCCAATACAGATATTCTTGTACTTAATACAGGAGGGCCACCTATTATTGAATTTAAAAAAATTTCCGAAGAAGATTGGAATAATTATCATAATCAGCTATTTCTTGGATTCTGTACCATTCTGCAACAAATTTCAATCAATGATAATGGATACATCTTTGTAATAACATCAAATGTGGTTAAAGAACCAAATTCTAAACTTATCATCTCAAGTGCATATAGAGCCGCATTTTCTAGTGTTTTTAAAATTCTAAGCAAAGAGTTTGCAAAAAGAGAAATTAGTTGTATAAATATCGCACCAGGACCAATCAATACAGATCGAACCAAAGAATTAATTGATAATATAGATGAATTTGTAGATACGCTTCCAATGAAACGCTTAGGAGAACCAGAAGAAATTGGAAATTTTGTAAAATCAATTATAGAAAATAATATCAAATATCTTTCAGGCACAATAATTAATTTTGATGGTGCAAACTCGAATTCTCTATTTTAGCTAAACATAGATTTATTTTTGTACAAATTTTAGTAAAAATATTGACAATTCTACCTATAGATAGTGGTCGTTATGGTACAAAAGAAATGCTTGCAATATTTAGTGAGCAAAAAAAGATAGATTATCAGTTAGAAATTGAAGCAGCTGCTGCACTATCACAAAGTGAAATCAAAATAATTTCACGCAATGTTGCAAATGACATTGCAAAAACTGCAAAATCTGGTAAAATCACAAACAAACGAATTAAACAATTAGAGGCAAAAAGTGATCATGATACTGCAGCACTTGTAGAAGCACTAGCAGAAAAATGTAAAAAAGAATCAAGACCATGGATTCATTATGGTTTAACAAGTAATGATCTAGTTGATACAAGTAATTCATTACAAATGAGAGATGCTTTAAGAATAATTCAACCAAAAGTTTCTAAATTATCGCTAATTCTTGCAAAGAATGCTGTAAAATACAAAAATGTTCCAGCCGTTGGAAGAACTCATGGACAGCATGCTAGCATTATTTCTTTTGGACTAAAGTTTGCAAATTGGGCAGCTGAAATGTCGACACATTTAGAAAGATTAGATGAGATAAAAAAACGAATTCTAATATGTAAAACACTTGGTGTTGTTGGAACTGGTTCTTTGATGGGCAAAAATGCAATAAAAGTACAAGATAAAGTATCGAAGAGACTTGGGCTTTTTTCAGCAAAAGTAACTACGCAAATTATCCCTAGAGAAAGATATGCAGAGTATGTATTTCATTTGTCACTTTTAGGGGCAACTTTAGAAAAAATTGCTATAGAGATTAGAAATTTACAAAGAACAGAGATTGGTGAGGTAGCCGAATATTTCAAAAAAGGTCAAATGGGTAGTAGTGCAGTACCTGTTAAAAGAAATCCAATAAAAAGTGAAAGAATATCTTCTTTATCAAAACTTTTGAGAAGTCAAGTTAGTACATCGTTTGAAAATATTCCTTTGTGGCATGAAAGAGATCTATCAAATTCTGCTAATGAAAGATTTGTTATTCCAATGACATCAATTCTTCTTGATGAAATGTTAGAAGCAATGATTCGTATTGTCGAAAACCTACATGTTAATACAAAACAAGTTAAAGGTAATCTTAACATTACAAAAGGTCAGATTTTTGCTGAATTTGTGTTAGAGGCATTAATCAAGAAAGGTATTCCACGATTCAAGGCATATAGGGATGTGCAGAGAGTTGCATTTGACGCACATAAAAAAGAAATTAACTATATTGATGCATTGTTGAACGATAAAGCTATTTCTTCTGTACTTACAAATAAAGAAATAGAATCAATATTTGTTGCAGAAAACCATCTTGGAGCATCACAAACAATTATTGAAAATGTAAACAAACATGTCAAATTGTATTCTAAGAAGTTTTTCTAGATTTTAATAGTGATTTGTGTATATGAGTTCCATACTGCAGGGCTTTTTTCTGTTTATATACAGAAATCTTAGGCACCTTACATTCTAATGCAAGTTCACGTATAACATGCTTACGTAGTAAATCATCAGGTCCATGTATTTTTTTACTTATTGGAATAGTTTTTGCATAATCTATGAATGAGTCAGTTAAAAGTGGTTGAACAATAGTAACACCAAATTCTGAAGATACATTGTTTACTGCAATCATCATCTCCTTTTCATTTTTTAATTTTAAATCCATCATTTTTTGAACTTCATTGTCACTAATACTAATGGCTTCACGATATGAATTATAACCACAAAATAATTCATCAATTCCATTTGCAGTTATAACTGTAGAAATACCTAGACTTTTTGCCAATTTTGATACATAATAGAATGCAATAGAATTCTCATTCCAAGATAGATTATCTGTTTTAATTATATCATGAATTTTTTGACTTATTTCTTGAAAAGATTCAGGTTCTATTTCTAAAATATTATGTTTGAATTTTAGAATTTCATTAACTTCTTTTGCAAAATTAATGTCATGTGAGTCATGAAAACCAATTGTGAGAAGATGTATATCGTATCCAGCATCATGTAATAGTTTTGCAACAAGAGTACTGTCTACTCCTCCTGAAAAGGCAACACCCGCAGAATTATCTAATACACTTGTTTTGATAGCATGCTGGATTTCATTAAATAGTTGATTCATAATTTTGGAAAATTACTTGCATAATTTATTATTGTTCATAGATTTCCACATAATATGGAAAAGCTTTCAGATGGAGAGATTGAAGAAAATCTAAAAGAATTGAATGGTTGGACTGTAGTAAACGGCAAATTACACAAAGAGATTGAATTTGCTGGCTTTAATGAGGCATGGCAGTTTATGACTATTGCAGTTACTGAAATTGAAAAGATGAATCATCACCCAGAATGGTTCAACGTTTACAACAAACTTGTAATTGATCTTATGACACATGATGCAGATGGAATTACTGAGAATGATATCAATCTTGCAAAATATCTAGATAAGATACCAGTTATTCCATCACTTTAGAGATTTATAGACACATGATCAAAGTTTTAGTATGGAACCAAAGATTACTGAAAAAGCATGGGAACCAATTCTTGAAGAAAAAATTTTAAAAAAATGGGAAGATGCAGGGATAAATGATTTTGTAATTCAAGATTCTAATTATACAATAGATACACCACCACCTTATCCTTCTGGAAGACCATGGCATATTGGTGCAGCATCACATTATGCTCAGATAGGTATGATTGCGAGAACTGCAAGAATGTCTGGAAAAAATGTGTATTTCCCAATAGGTATTGATAGAAATGGATTACCTGTTGAGCTGTATACAGAAAAAAAACACAATATAAGAATGCGCGAAACTGAAAGAGGAGAGTTTCTTGATCTATGTAAAAATGCATTAGATGATTTGGAAAATGAGATGATTCAGATAATGAAAAGTCTTGGAATAAGTGGTGACTTTAAAAATTATTATAGAACAGATAGTGAGGAGTATAGAAAATTTACACAGTCTACATTCATTGAACTTTGGAAAAAAGGAATTATCTATCTTGCAACAAGACCAAATAATTATGATTGGGTATCTGGAACAACAATTGCAGATGCTGAAATTGTATATGATGAAATCCCAACTAAACTAGTTTACATGAAATTTTTCATTAAAGACACATCTGATAAAATTATCATTGCTAGTACCAGACCTGAATTACTGTGTGCATGTAAGACTGTAATTGTCCATCCAGATGATTCTAGATATTCAGAACTAATTGGAAAAAAATTGATTGTACCACTAACAAATAGTGAAGTCGAAATTAAACCTCATCATTCGGCAAAAATGGAATTTGGTTCAGGAGCTGTTATGGTATGTAGTTATGGTGATCAAAATGACGTAGCGCTGTTTCGTGAATTACAATTAGAGGAAGTGGTAGCAATTGGGCTTGATGGTAGAATGACAAAAGCTGCAGGAAATTACGAGGGCCTAAAGCCAAAACAGGCACGACAAAAGATTATCGAAGATTTGGAAAATGCAGAATTTGTAGAAAAAATAGAGGATATTTCCCATAGGACACCATTATCTGAAAGAAGTAAAACTCCAATTGAGATTATTCCAATGGAAGAATATTACCTTAAACAAAAAAATTCTGTAGAAAAAATGAGGCAGGCAGGAACTCAAATCAAATTCTATCCTGATATGCACAAACAAATTCTAATGAATTGGCTTGACTCCATTTCGATTGATTGGCCTATTTCAAGAAGAAGATATTATGGAACAGAAATTCCAATTTGGTATTGTAAGAATTGTTCAGAAGCGTTTGTTCCTGAACCTGGAAAATATTATCGACCATGGAAAGATGAATGTCCTGCTGACAAATGTGAAAAATGTGGTAAGACAAAATTTATTGGTGAAGAAAGAACATTTGATACATGGATGGACTCAAGTGTGTCGCCATTATTCATTACAAAATTCAATATAGATAATGAATTTTTCAAAAAAACATATCCAACAGGAATTAGGCCACAAGCAAAAGATATTGTAAGAACTTGGTTATACTATACACTTTTACGATGCGAAGAATTGACAGGTAAGAAACCATGGGCTGAAGCATGGATTATGGGCTATGGATTAGATGAAAAAGGAATGAAGATGAGTAAAAGTAAGGGCAATGCATTAGATCCTTTACCTATTATTCAAAAGTCAGGTGCCGATACTTTTCGTTTTTGGAGTGCAAGTGAAATCAATCATGGTTATGATTTTAGATGTTCTGAACAAAAAATTGAATCAACAAAAAAATTTCTAAGCAAA
>CAYVWD010000003.1:0-3570 GCA_964455405.1 uncultured Candidatus Nitrosopelagicus sp.
ACCGGGGTAGCCCACAATGTGGCATGCCTGGGTGAATTAGAAATCATTGTAATCAAGACGATCTCATCATCCTAATCCGTCTGCATGCTTGCTCTATTGGGCAAGATTTTTTCTAATTAGTCAAATATTAATCCAGATAACTTTATTTCAAAACCTACGACTGATGTTCGAATTTTAAAATTATCTAATACATCAGAGCTAATTTCTCCAATATTACCAACCAATTCTTCACCTACAAAAATATTAGAATGCCTTCCATCAGAAAACATTGAAACATTATCTTCTGGAGTATTTGTTTTAGATTCAATTTTAAATCCAGTTTTAAGAATTGACTGTACGATTGCTTTCATTTCAGAATAATTAGATTCTTTGTATGCGATAACGCCAGCCAGATTAATTATCTCGTGAATTGGATTCGCTTTAGAAAAAACCGTTCCCGTTTCAAAGAGTTTTTGGGGATATGATTCATGAATATTTCTTGAAAGATTTTCAATAAGACCTGGCAAAATTGAATCTCGAAGAATTGTATGTTCTTGGCTTTTAGAATCCATTACAGAGATTATCTGTGAAGAATCACGGTTTGTGAAATCAAATAAAATTTTCTTACTTGTAAGACTTGAGTTTAATGCTTCTGTAAAACCAAATCCAACAACAATTTTAGAAATGACTTCTAATCTTTTAGTCATAATGCTTTTTTCGCCTAATGTCTGAGAGGGAGAAAGCTTTGGTACAAGATTTTCAATTCCATATCCTAATGCAATTTCCTCTACAATATCCATTGATCCAAATATGTCAAATCGATGTCTTGGAATTGTACACTGTATTTTTTTCCCCTTTTGTATTGCATCCAATCTACATTTTTTTAGACTAGAAACCACAACAGATGGACTCAAATTTAATCCCAAAATCTGTTCTGTTAATCGTGTATCATATTGTATTATCCTTGAATTTAATTTTGGTGTAGAGTTTTTTGCACCTGAAATTGTTAATTGGATTATTTGAAATCCAGCCATCTGCAATATTGCAACCACGACGGATAGCATATCTTCTGTTGCATCCTTATCTAAACCAGTAACTTCTACCAGCAGATTTTTGCTTTTTGTAGTAACTGTGGTTGAAGATGCATTAATTATTGGAGGAAATGAGATTGTCTCACCTTCAGAGTCTAGAATAATTGGTACATTTTTTGAGTCACCCAGAACCCAACCATAACTTTTCCCAACTTCAGTTTCCGATAAAATTTGGTTAATTGTCATATCAGATTCTGAATTCAGGGGTACAAAACTATGCTCACGTGTTAACGTTGTATAATTTAATGGGAATGAAATCTTGTCTAGATCATGTAGTCCTATTGAGGATTTTTTTCGTTTACGACCTATACCGAAGTGTAGATCTTCTTGCATATTCATTAATTGTTTAATTGTTTCATCATCGATTATTCCATTTCTGGCAATAATCCCAGTTACAAATGGTCTAATTTTACTCACAGATGAATCTACTTTGATTTCAAAGTCACCATGTTTTTTAACATTTATTTTTTGGGTACCTTTTTTTATTCCTAAAAGACCTTCTAGCCCTAACGCAATTCCGAAATCGGTTGAATAGTCAGGTCGGTTTGGACTATACTCAATCCTAATTTTATCATCATCTTGTGATTCAATATCTAAACCGAGAAATGGTAAAGTATCAACGATCCTTTTCTTTGTTATATTTCCCGAAATTAATTTTTTAATTCTGTTAAGATTTATTTCTATTACCGGCATTTTACACAGTCCTCAACCAGTTCAAATTATTATTATAAAACTCTCGAACATCGTCTAGATCATATTTTAGCATTGCAATTCTTTCTATGCCACCTCCCCATGCCAAAACTGGTTTAGTAATTCCAAGTGGTTTTGTTACTTCTGGTCTGAATATACCCATACCAAACAATTCAACCCACTTTCCAAGTTTTTCATTATAGACCATTGTTTGTAATGATGGCTCTGTATATGGAAAAAATGTTGGCCAAAATTTAATTTTTGTAAGACCAAGTTGTCTGTAAAATTCTTTTTGAATTCCCATTAAATCTCTTAATGTTGTATTATTACCAATAACAATTCCTTCAATTTGATTAAATTCAACAAGATGCTTGTAACTTAATTTCTCATTTCGGAAAACACGTCCTAAAGAAAATACTCTTGCTTCTTCTGGTTTTTTTTCAGCCAAATGCTTGATAGTGACGCATGTTGTATGTGTTCGCAATACCATTTTTTGTGATTCAGAAAGTTGCCAATCATATTTCCAGTTTTGCGAGTGTGATGATGATACTTGTTTAATTTGTTTATGTGCTGCAGGTTTTTCTGATTTTAGATTTTCAAGATAAAATGTATCTTGTAGTTCTCTTGCAGGGTGATCTTGTGGTGTAAATAATGCGTCAAAATTCCAAAAGCTTGACTGAGTTAAAGTGCCTTGAATTTCTGAAAATCCAAGTTTAACAAAAATCTCTCGTATTTCATCTATTGTATCTTTAAGCGGGTGTGTTCTTGCAGCAAACATTAAAGGAACGTCTGCCTCCACATCAATTGCTCCAAAGTTAGAAACAGATGAATCGATCTTTGATCCCTGAACTGTCAAAGAAACAGTTTTTGATTTTTCAGTTTTTTGTATTATGTAATTTGGTCTTTGTAGTAAAAATTTTAGTGCAAGTTTGTTTTCAATCTGTTCTTCATTAATTGATTTTTCTCCAATCAATGAAATTAATTTCTCTTCTGGCGTCTCTATAGATTTTTCCTTTACCGAAATTTTTGAATCTAATTCACTTTTGTCTATTTTGATCCAGCCATTCTTTTTGGCATTTGCAATTGCAGCATTGAATCCAGCACCAGAAAGTGTTTTTCTAATCTCATCAAAAGTTTTAGGACCATCTTTTAGTAGGTCCATAATTTTTCGTTCTGGTAAACCATTTTTTAATGCATCAATTCCATTTTCTCCAAGTGAAATTTCTACTTTGGATGATTCTTTTACTTCTGCCAATTCTTTTAATCTGAGCCATTCGATACCACGTCTAATCTGATCAATCGATAATTCAGTTGATTCAGAAAGCTGTTCAGGAGTTTGTTCAGATTTCTTTTGAAGTGAATCAATAATTTTTTTTTCAATATCATGTAAAACCTGTGACAACAGTACAACGTGCCAAAAAGACTTTTTAAAGCTTAACCTAAGACAAACTAAATGTCATCAGATGAATTTGTTGTAACTCCTTGGCATGTTGAAGGTGATATAGATTATGATAAACTGATTAAACAGTTTGGAACACAAAAAATCTCAAATGATCTTCTTTCAAAACTTCAAAAAATTACAGGTGAAGATCATTTTATGTTGAGAAGGGGTATATTTTTTTCACATAGAGATCTAAACCTAATTTTAGAAAATTTTGAGAAGGGTAAAGAATTCTTTTTGTATACAGGTAGAGGACCTTCTGGGCATACTCATATTGGTCACCTAGTTCCATGGGTATTTGCAAAATGGCTTCAGGATAAATTCAATGTAAATATGTACTTCCAATTAACGGATGACGAAAAATTCTTT
>CAYVWD010000004.1:0-9993 GCA_964455405.1 uncultured Candidatus Nitrosopelagicus sp.
TTTATTCGTTCTACTATTACCCTTGTCTTTCCGGTACCTGGACCAGCGACTACAAGTAGCGGGGAGGTGAACGGTGAGGGTACTGCCTCCACTTGTAGTTTGTTCAGTGGTGCTTTTTCTTGTTGTTTCATACCATGATACCCAGGCAGGTAAGCTAAACCAGTTACTGGTTTGTCCCAAATATTTTGGTGGAATATGGTAATTAGGCGTGATTTTACAAAGGATTTACCATATTTTTTACTATGAATTTTCTAAACTCTTTGATAATTTTTTCAGATGCGTCTTGCATATTATTAACTGAAATAATTCGCTTTTTTCCAAATAATTTCTGATTGATACTTCTTATAACTTCATGATCTGATTGCGATGATACGGAAATGCACAAAACATTTGGTGTCACCTTTAATACTTTTTGTAGTGATCTTCTACATGTCTTGAGATAGACTTGTCTTGGTATTATCTTATCATTTTTTGAATAATTTGGGAAGCCATCAGTTATCAAAATTATTAATTTATTATATCCTGTCATTCTCTTCAACATTTCCATAGAATATTCCAGGCCTACATGTGTTGGAGTCATTTGATAGTAATTATGTATTGATATTTTCTTTACATCCTGAATATTTTTAATTTCAGTGATTCCAACATCTCCAGATTGATTACTTGACCATACATTTCCATGAATTTCAATATTAGGAATTCCTTTAATTGAATCAAAAAGTGTTGCAACTAAGTTTCTTGCAGTATCAATTTGATACTGACTCCGCATGGAACCAGAACCATCAATAGAGATTACAATTGATGCACCATTACCTTTCTGATTATTTTCATACGATCTGTTAAGATTGGTTCCTTTGATGAAATTTTCAATATATTCATTCACATTAACTTCATGGCCAGTATAATCAATAAATGGTCTATCACGTAGTTTTAATAATCTAAAAATTTTTTTCAGTCCTTTTGAGACTATTTTATCTACTTTATATTTTACTTGCGGTCTTTCAACTTTTTTTATGTGTGATGGAGAATTATCTTGTCTATATACTTCCAAAAGCTTATCACGAATTTTTTGGAATTGTTTTTCTCCTTTGGCTTTTCCTTGATTAACAATTTTATCAATTTCATCATCAGTGTAATCTGATTGAAGTAATTCATTTGGAATCCGCGAATCTATAGAACTATGATTATCAGTATTTAGAGTTCTTGAAGGGAAAGTATTTTCTCTACTATGCCTAGAGAGTTTGTCCCATTGCTTCATTGTTGGATTTTTTGGAAATTGCTTTTTAATATGATCTGGAATATTTAATCCATTTTCACCTTGCCGATTCGTTTTTTTCTTGTTTTTATTATTGGAATATTTCTCTCCTTCTTGTGCTGAAAGAAATCCTTCTATGTATTTTTTAATTGAAATTAAGATCCTCAAACTTCCAAACTTATCTGTTCTTACTACATTCTCCAATGCTTTTTTGTAAAATTTGTAGTTTTTGGAATTTTTTACAAGATCATCACGATGAAATCGTATTGCTAGCAAAATAAAACCAGGATCATTGACGTCATACGTAGATTTCATGGATTTACCCAGATCATTTGTTGTTTTATCAAAACGGCTTTTGTATCCAATATAGGATCTAGCTAAATGTGATTCTATTCTTTGATCCTCCAATATGTTAAAAATTTCATAATAGAGTTTAGATGCATTCCAGTTTTCTAATAATAGTTTCATTGGTGTAAATGGTGACTCGTATAGTATGTGTCCAAGTTCATGAAGAAGTGCTGTGTATTGTGTTATGTGTTTTTGAGGTGGTGTTGCAATATTGATGGAAAAAAATTTAATTTTTTTATTTTTTTTATACCTACTAAGAGCACCATCTCTGGATTCAAATTCGGTTTCATATCCATTAAAATTGCAGAAGTTAGTTCCACCTGTAAATATTAGTCTTATTTTTGCATCTACAACATACTCAACCATATTTGTGGTTTTAACAAATAATTCTTGCTCTGAAAGATGCTGCCTATTTCTTGGCATATTACAATTTCACACCAAAAGTATCATTTGCTCTTATCTTAACGAGTTCTCTCTCACCAGGATCTTCAAATTTAAAAATTATAACTTGTTTGATTGCTTTTTCCAATAGTTTATTCTTGTAATTACCGCTAGTTCGAATAGATTCTACTAGATGGTCATAAAATTGTTTGATATCTCTAATTGATAATGAATATTCAATATCACCTTTCATTCTTAATGCATGAATATCCTGTACAAATGTTAGCAAATATTCTTCAAATTTATCAAAAATTAACTCATCAGATGATGCATTAGTTTTTTCTATCATTGCAAATCCGTTGCCTTGTGCTAAAGTTTTGGTTTGTGGAATGTATTTTGATAAATCAATCACTTTCTTAATTTGCTCATTAGATGGGTATTCCCATACATCTCCAATGAATCTGGATCTAAGATCTTCTGGCATTGAATTAATTCCTGCATAAGTGACGGGATTAGTTGTCCATACAATGGATAATTTGCAATTTGGGTTTAGTTTGTAGTTTTTACCATTTGCGAATACAGATTTTCTTCCATCACATATCCGATTCCATAATTTTTGTACCTCAGGATCTTGCGTATTTCCTTCATCACAATAAAGACATGCATGACCAAAATGGTTTGCTACTTCTATGGCCTTTGGAAAAATTCCAAGATTGAATAATGTTCCATCCCGATTGATTTCCTTGCTACCAAATAGATCAGTTATTCGTGTTCCACGCCCAACTTGTTCTTCAATTAAAGCTATATTGTTTTCTTTACAAATTGTGTAGATTAATAGTGTCTTTCCCTGACCTTTTTCTGATTCAATTAGATACGGAGTTTTTGCACTAAGAATAGCATCTTCTGCTCTCTGTTTTTCGTCAACAATAGGAATGTATGTATCCCATACGTCTATGTTTTTTGGATCATACTGAGCGAAGTCTATAGCTACTGTTGGAATTGTCTTCTGATACTCTTCTACTTGTTTCATTTTACTCTCACCTTTGGTTTTGGCTTTCTGTACATCTCAATAATTTTCTTAAGATCTTTGCATCTATTTCGAATTGTAGCTTCGGTTATACCCGATGCTATTGCAACGTCTTTCTGTGTTTTAGGGTTTTTGTTAAAAATACTAGCAAGATAAATTGCAGTTGCTACTATTGCAGTTGGATTCTTTCCTGATGCATTACCTGTTTTCTGGGTAATTTTTACGATATTTGTTGCTACACTAATTGTAGATTGATCCAGGTGTAATCTACTAGCAATTTTTGGGATGCTTTTTACTGGGTCTACTATATCAGATTGAATATCAAATTCTTTACAAATTATCCTATAACACATCGCAATATCTCTCTGTCTTATGGAGAAGGTTTTTGCAATTTCTCTGAGAGTTATAGGCATTGAATTAATTCGACATGATGCATAGGTGCATGCAGATATCATAGCCATAACTGTCCTACCACCAGCTAATTTACTATCTAGTACCTTACGATAAAGACTGGCTGTTTCCTCTACTACATACTCTGGGAGAAATAATTTTTCTTCTAAATCATTCAAAAGGAATAATGCATTACGCAAACATCTATCTCTTGAGCTAGTAATTTTGTATCTATTGTCCAATTTTCGTAGTCTATCCATCTTCTGTCGATTAATTTTTGAAATGGAACCACCTGTGCCATCATGCTTTGAGTTACCAATTGTAGTTGAAAGTCGATTATCATGATACTTGTTTGAAATTTTGTCACCAGTTCTACTTTTGGAAGGTTCACCCTGGCTTGAATAGTGTTCAGGCTCTAGTGATATAGCAATTTGATTAATCATAATACCACATTTTTTACAAAAAACTTCCTTTGTTAGATCATCCGTAACAAGATCTACTGAGCAGAACTGACATTTTTGTATGTTATATGATATCATTTTATAATCTGTCCTCCTTATCTACTCCAAACATATCATATGCAATGTCCGCATCTTTTTGCAGTGTCTTTGACCAATTATCATCACCAGTTGATTCTTTGTAATCATCATCATAATCATCAATTGGTTCTGTTCTTGTTGGTTTTTTCCTTGCTAATTTTTTTCTGGCAGGACGTAATTCGCGTACAACTTTCTCTGTTATTGGATGGTGTTCAGTGTGATAGTAGTTTACACTTCGAGCATCTTGCTTGAATGGTAAAAATTTCTTAAACTTGAAAAATATGAACAGTGCAAGTACTCCGAAAAAAATCCAAGTAATGACATTTGTGTCCATTATGGTTCTCTCCAACTTTGAATTCGTCTTTTTATCATTTTTCCCAACCTAGGATCAATCTCTCTAATTATATCATACATAAGCCAGAAATTGACGCCCAGAGATGCAAAACATGTGGCCACATCTTCCTTTGGTAGCTTAAGAATATCATCTACGATTTCCCTAGAACGTTTAACATCTTCTTCTATGAAACACAAGGCAAATTCTTGTGCCATTTTGTAATGATCAGTCATCTCATCTCCTCCCTTGATTCTTTTGACATGTGCTCCATTGGTGTATCAAAATCATCCTTGCCATTTGATCCTCCACTAGGATCAGAACTGACATTTAGATTGTTGATGTTGTAGGTATTGTCATTGTATTGTGAAACTTTTAATTTCTTTCCAAGATCATCCCAGAAATAAAAAACTAACATAAGTATTCCCACCACTGTTCCGAATCCTGTACAAATGAGAAAAACTCCGATGTAGAGATACCAATTGCTGGCCACATCTAATCATCTCCATTCCACAAGTGAGCACATTTTCCATGTTTACCTTTTGTGAAATTACAAGTAAAGCAAAGAACTTGATATATGCCTGGAAAATTACGTTTTACTAAATTTTTGTATAGTTTATCACCACTAAAATCATCTTTGTTTTTTCCTTTCTTTATTCTAGGTTTTGTGTGATCAATTGTTAAGCATGCTAACCTAGTTTCAGGACCAGGACATTTAGGGCAATTACAATGTGGTTCTGTTGCATTCTCATCATAAAGTAATGTGTAATACATCAACACAAAATATTTTAGAAATGGAAATTCAGAGTTTGGTTTCATTTGTTAAAACACTCCCCTCGGATCTTCTTTACCTCAAAATGTGAATATCCTAATTTTAACAAGGTCTTCTGATTCACATCATCTAGGCACCCATTTGGACATTCAAAGAATGTTGGTATTACACAAAATTGTTCTTCTAAAAGCGTATTACATTTTTTACAATGTAGTGTAGAAGATGAATTTATCAAAAGTTGTAGTTGTTTTCTATATTCTTTTGTGATTGGAAGTTTCCCTTTTTTACCTAATTCTAAGAATCTAGTCTTTTCCTGTTCTAATAGATTATTTTCTTTTAATTGATTTCGTTTTAATGTAAATTCTAGATAGTATGTAAATGGAATTTCATCTATGATTTCATCTTTTGTGAAAAAGTCTGAAAATTGGTTCAATAGACCAACTTGACTCTTTGATAGTCCGTTTCCTTTACAAATTCTATCAATTGCTTCTGTGTAATTAATTATGTAGAATTCTTTTTCATTTTTTTCTCTAAAATCAATTATTGCATTACTGAGCTTCCAATAGTCATTTGCTTTCTTACGTTTTTTTGTCTTTGATAGTTTCTTCATTTCATCCAGGAACTTGAAGAATCTTTTTTTGAAATTTTCAATTTTTGTAGATGATGAAGCAGGCATCGAAAATAGATCATCTATGTTCATTGAAACTTCAGGAACAATTTTTCCTTTGGAATTTTCAATCCATGAAATTCGAACATTGATTTTTTGTTTAGTTATAGATTTCATTAGAATAAATCCTCATTTTTGCATTCTTTGATCCAATCGGCTTGTATTTGGTTTACTTCGTCTAACGTTGTTGGGGTTTTCTTAGAACTTGCTAAAGCAAGAGTAAGAATTACTACTTTAGCAATATGATAATTTCTTGCTTTTGTATCGATTTTTTCAGTGGAAATGTAATTATCATGTCCTTGATTAATACAGACTTCATTACTTAATGCGTTTATTTTTCCTTCTTTAACATCAGCTGAATCTTTGTAAGCAGTGATTTGAATTCCCTTTCTCTGTCCACCGCCTCCTTGTTTTGGGTGTTTTGTCGTGGTACCGGTTTTCTTTCTATGTGTAGGACCACCGCCGCAGTGAGTGTGACCAAATACGTCTTGAAGTAATTGAGGATATTTATTTTTGAGAATTTTTTCCATCACTTCTCCAATTTTTTTATCAACTGCTTGTTTTTGCTTAGGATCAACTACTATGCCGAATTTTTTTAATTCTCTGAGAATAGCATTATCAATGTCAGGATGGTGTTTCCACCAATTGTTGTTAAATCCTGTTTTTTCAGTTTTTAGATATGAGCCTAATGCTTCTGAACTAATAGTTACAAAAATCTTATCTTTGTATTCAGATTTTATTGCATCTAAATGACTGAATTTTCGATGTGTCACATAATGATAATTGATATAATACTGAATTGCCTTTTTTCTAGATGGAAGTGGATCTTTTAGCAAGTATAAAGTACAAGGGAATACTTTTCCTTGAGATTTTATTGTGAGCTTTTTCTTGTTGATAATGTCTGGTTTCCATGCATTGATTTTTTTTCCATTAATTGAAATTTTGATTCCATTTAGTAGTGCCTCATTATAATACATTCTACACCAATCTTCTGCAAATTGTTGGAAAAACATGTAATCAGTGTGAAGTATTGTAACTGTGTACGTAGTACCACTTTTCGTAATTGATGATTTTTGAATTGGTGTATGTAATAGGTCTCTTTTATCTCGATACATTGTTGATTGCCAGGCTTCTGAACCGTTACAAGTTTGAGTAGAAATTTTTACAGATTCATCTCTTGCAAGGTAGATTTTTGCACCAATTCCTGCAAAACCAATCGATTGACCAGTTTGTTGTTTGGTTGATCTTGATATTTGTAAATAGATATTAAATGTTTTTTTATCCATTCCACATCCATTATCTTCAAAAGAAATCCATTTTTCTTTGCCAGTCTTTCCAAACTTGATATTAATTTTTGTACATCCAGTATCTAATGCATTATCTAATGCCTCACGAAATACTGCTAATGCAGGTAAATCATACATGTTTAGAAAGTTTTCAAGTGTTTGTAAGGCATCTATTTTCATAGGGATGCCACCACCAGCAGGACTCATGGTCATTGTTTAAGACCTCCGTTGCAAATTTTGTAAAGTTGATTTGCAGTTTGTAAATTTTGATAATTAAAAGAAATCAAACTCTTATCAGATTCAACTAATTGGTCCATGCCATCTGGCTTTGGCTCCACATCAGTTTGGAAATCGATGCAAGTTGATTTTCCTATTTCTTTTTCTTGTTGTTTCATACCATCATACCCAGGCAGGTAAGCTAAACCAGTTACTGGTTTGTCCCAAATATTTTGGTGGAATATGGTAATTAGGCGTGGATTTTTATTATTTTTTTGATTCATTTTCTCTCCTCACACATCCGCAGTGGATGCATTTCTGTTCACCTGCCATATCGATCACGCATAATCTATAACGCTTGTTTCTGCAAGGCGTACCTATTTCCAACTTATCTTGGGAATCTGTTGATGTCACCTGAGAATTTTCAGATTCTAGGAATTTTTCTAATTCAGAAATTGCATCTGTTATAATATTTAGTTTCTCAAGTTTTTCATCTTCAGAACGATGTGATTGTTCTGAAAATCGCTCAACTTGACGCAATAATTTATCAGTTTCTTCATGTGATTTACTACATAGTTTTTCAACAAGTGTTATTTGTTTTATAATTGGATTAGATTCTTTATTGATCCATTCTGTTACTTTCTTGATAAGATGTTCGGCATCTTTGTATTTTTCTTCAATTAGTTTTACAGTATTCTTGCCAGATCTCCATTCGAGTAACGCTCTTCTGAAACCTCCATATGCAATTGATAAAAATTCTGGCTTTACTAGCATGATCTTTTCTTTCTTCAAGTAATGCACCTTGTCATCTAATGCCTGGGTTGGAAATGATTTTGTGACCAAAATTCCAAAGCTTGTTCTTTCAGAATTCATGTTTTTTGTTAATTGTGTAAGAAAACTAGAACTCCACGATACAACATATTTTGAACTAATTGCAATTTTTCCTTGCTCTTTACCACTTTCAATTACTGTACTGATAACATCTGTTTCGCCTTTGGATGCTTTTTCATCTGTGAAATTATCGGATGGAAATGCAGCCTTTAACTCCTTAACAATTATTTTTTCTCCGATTTTACCTACTCCTACACCTGCAAGTCTTATTTTGATATCATCTGCAGTATTTTGAAGATTAGACATTATCTGTTTGAATTCAGCTTCTGATGTCACTCTGGCATTTTGTATTTGCATAATCATGTTTTGAACTTCGGATTCTGTTGATAATTTTCCAGGCTCTATTTTTTGCATCAAAACATCAACTAGCTGCAAACATTTTCCTAATGCCTCATTATCTCTATGTTTTTTTAGTATAGCAAATTCATCTACTGTTAATCCAAAATTTGCTAAATTTTTAATTAAAACTTCAGAATCACACACAGGACAATTACAAGTGTTCTGATCTTGAACAGTTGTCATCTTCGACATCTCCTACACCATGACTGATTTCGAATTGTTCCATTCTGCATTTTTCTTAGACCAAATTTTTCTATTAATTCATCTTTAGATTCTGCTCTAGTTTGTTCGCAGTTTGGGCAAATCCATGGTAATTCTATTCTAAAATTGCTTTCATTTTGTGGTGTACTTGAGCGATAAAATAATTTTCTTAATTTATCTGAATTAAGATTCTCTGTGTTAATATTATGCTCTTTTTTGTAATTTTCCAAAAATACCTTAGTGACTCTATACTCATCAAATCCCATGTTATGTTTTCTTGCACGAAACTTCTGCCTTTTTTGTAACGTAGATAATGATGCATTACCATATTTTACTTCGACGTATATTTGCTCTACTTTATCATCAGTTTCTTTAAACGCAATAAAGTCACTTCCAATTCCTGTTCTTTTGATTTTAAAACCATAAGATCTATAATCTTCTATAGATATCATTTCGGCTAGTATGCCATTGATCTTGTTTTCCTCAAATCTATCCGATGATATTGTTGTAGACATTACTCAAACCACCTCAATGTTTGGAATAGGAAATCATTCATCTTGCTGCGCCTTCCTTCTTAATGATTCCAGGTATGTCCTTTCCACTGCATCTGTTTTTGCATAGTAATCTTTTCGTTTCTGAAGAGATTCCTTTACTTCTGCTTTACCAACTTCTAACTCAAGTTTTTGATCCATGAGTGATTCTCTTACATCATATCTTGGGTTTTCTTTTTGGCATGCTTTACACAGGTCATGGTTAGTTTGACTTGATTCTTTCAAACACAGATGACATGTGTTCTCTTTCCAAATCTTGGTGAAACATTCTGCACATTGGTTGTCAAGAACATCTGCAATTTTCGCTTCTTCTTGTGTCACGAAATGTGTTATCTGTGATTGCTTCCCAACTACACGACGAAATCCCAATTCATCAGTAATTGATATTGTGCCTACTACAGCGTATTTCACTCCATCACATTTTATTTTGGTGTCCTTGATTGGTCGAACTTTGGCATACCATGATTTGTCGCCAAAATTCATCCTGTTTGGTCGAATCTTGTCTTCACAAGAGAGACAGACCGGATTATCTATTCTCAATAGACCATCTTTACCACATAGAGCACAGTCAGTAAAGTACATCCAGTCTACTTCATGAGAATGACCTTTGCATGGGAAAGCATCACATGGTTTTGACACGCTTTCTGGATTTTCTTTTCGTAAGAGTTCCAAGGCAATTCGTTTTTCACGAATCTTCTCTTCAACGGAAAGTTGTTCCTCATAGGTGTCAACCCATGGATCAATTTGGAGAGCCATTTTTGATCTGCTCCTTCTTGGAAGGATGTCCTTTCAAGATCAT
>CAYVWD010000005.1:0-4323 GCA_964455405.1 uncultured Candidatus Nitrosopelagicus sp.
TAATAACATGATAATTATCTACAATTTTTAATATTTTCTTATATAGAATTTCACGAACCTCTGGAGTAAGTTTTTTAGAATCACGTACACCAATTGACCTGAGTTTTTTCAGATCCTTTTTTTTTATTGAGATTCCAGCTATTACAAGAGGTCCAATCATGGAACCACGTCCCGCATCATCAATTCCGCAAATCTTCATAAAAAAATCCTGTAATTTACACTAAATAATATAGGTGAAAGATTTGTCATAGCTAATTGCATAAAATGAATTCGAACATTATTGAGACACTAGAAGGGACAACTAAGATTTTAGTTCCCAATGGTTCAATTAGTGAGAAAGTTCCACCAAAGGAACCAGCATTTTTTAATCCTAAGGCAAGTCTGAATCGCGATTTTTCAATTTTAGCTTACTCATCATTTTGGAAAAATTTTCAATACCCGAAAATATTTCTTGATGGTCTATCAGGTATAGGTGCAAGATCATTACGAGTGGCAAATGAAATTGATAGTGTGGATGAAGTTATAGCAAATGATGTTAATCCAAAAGCCTTAGATCTTGCAAAAGAATCTTCAGAAATAAACTATCTCAAAAATTTTAAAATTTCTGAGAATGAAACTTGTAGATTTTTTAGTTTACACTCAAGAAAAAATCATAGAGGATCAATAGTGGATATAGATCCGTTTGGTTCTCCATCAAAGTATATTGATTGTGGTGTAAGGGCAACAATGCATGGTGGTTTACTCTCTGTAACTGCTACAGATTTACAAGTCCTCCATGGTTTGTTCAATAATGCGGCAAAACGAAGGTATTATGGTATACCGATCAAAACAAAATTTAGTAACGAAATTGCAATCAGGCTGATTTTAGGATGTATCTATATGATATCTTCTAGATTAGATATCACAATACAGCCAAAATTTGTGGATAATGACATGCACTATTACCGAGTATATCTCAAAATCCTGAATAAACCTGAACAAGAAGATAGGATGGGATTCATAATATATTGCAAACAGTGTGGAATGCGAAAAACTGTAAAAAGTGTAGTAAATAAATGTGAATTTTGTAAAGGTTCGATTGAAACTGCTGGACCATTATGGATTGATAAGTTGTTTGATAAGGAATTTGTAGCAACAATGAAAGAAGAAGTTCAAAATCTTACTGTTAACAAAAAATGTGATGTTGTTCTAGAGAAGTGCTATGAGGAGTCTGATTTACAACCCACATATTATACGCTAGATGAAATCGCGTCACGTATGAAATCTGCCCCATTGAAATTGGATAGTGCTATCCAGAAATTACATGATTCTGGATTTATTGCATCACGTACATCATTAAACACTAGTGGTTTTAGAACAAATTGCCAAATTAATGATATATTAAAAATTTTTGAGAGCTAGTAAAAACCCATACAAATACAGTATAATTCACTACTTGGCTTTCTGCTGGCTTTAGGCTTTGTCAACTTCGTTTTAATGAATTTTTTCTTTACAAACTCAGAAAACTCTGATGAATATTCACCATCAAATATCTTGAATAGTGCATTTCCTTTTTTGTTTAATACCTGTTCCATGATCTTTAATGCACTATAATTTAATGAAATCTGTGTGGCGTGATCAATCGACCAATTTCCAGACACCTGTGGTGATAAATCACATATTACAGAATCAGCCTTTCTGCCAAAATATTCCATAATTTCATCTACAATACTTGGTTCATCTATATTACCTTGAATTATTTTTGCATTAGGAATGTCTTCCACAAATGACATATCAATACCAATTACTTTACCTTGATTTCCACTAAGTTGTACTGCTACTTGACTCCATCCTCCAGGTGCACATCCAAGATCAAGTACATATGAACCAGGACCAATTATTCTGTATGATTTGTTAATCTCTTTTAATTTGTATGCTGCCCTACTTCTATAGCCTTGTTCGTGAGCTAATTTTCTATAATGATCTTTCTTAGCATCTATTAATTTCATTTTTTCTTTTTTGAGAATTGAGTGATAACCCAATCTTCAATAAGTTGACAGTATAGAGGACTAGGTTCGGGATGAATATTTTCAACATCACATTTCTGCTCTACTGGACAGGTTAAACATGGAGAGTTTTGAAGTGATTCAAGAGAAATTGGTGTCTGTTCGATGATTAGCTTGTATGTCCATCTATCTTTTTGTAAAATCTTTTCTCGTGATATCAATCCTCGTCGTTCTAATCGTAATGAAAGTCGAGAACCATCACGGCTAGATAATTTTAATTTTTTCCATAAATCAGTCTGCAGCATTCCTTTATCCTGATAATCAGCGACTATCTCACATACCTTGTTAGTGATTCTATCCATATCCATTTTCTCAATTTGAAAATTACGAATCTGTTCATCAGAAAACTGTTCTTCTAGTTCTTCCTCTGGTGTTTTTTCTACATCTTGTGTTTTTTCTTCCTCTAATATTTTTTCTTTGGTTTTTTTCTTTTCTACTTTGGTAGTCTTCTTTGGTTTTTTCTTTTCTACTTTGGTAGTCTTCTTTGGGTTTTTCTTGGTCTGCTGTTTAAGTTGGGCCTTTAATTCTTCTAATTGTTTTTTAATTTTACCTTCATTATCATCACTCCCTGTTTTTTTTACCAAATTATCACCCCAAAATCTTTGTTCAAGAAATCCTTATTATTTGACAGTTATAATTGCAGCGTAAGATAACGAATTTGTATATTTTTGATTAAAAATCTCTATGACAATTTTGTATTCTCCAGATTCCGTTATAGTTTCTGAATACTTTTCTCCTAGTGGTAAGTTTTGGTTAGAATTTACAAAACATTGTTTTAGGAATCCACTTTGTGTAATTACTTGCTCATTTCCTGACTTCATAACTTCGTAGATTGTAATGTACAAGTCACCACACTCAAAATCAGGCTGGCTGACATTTACTTTAAATTCGATTGATTCAGAAGTGGAATAACTTTTTTCCAGTCCAATTATATGCAAACTGTCTTGCTGGATGGAACTTGTGGTTAGATCAACCTGCCACATGTCCAATTCACGTTCAGGGTCATTTAGTGCTTCAGCCATTACAAAAGTACCTAAAGAGATTGATAATATGATGGGTAAAATATAAACAACAAATGGTGATTTAGTCATTTTGATTATAATCCAAATCTCATCTATATCAATTTAGTCATAATTTAGTAAAACGTTTAAGATAATTTGGTCATCTGAGTTAAATTCGAGGCAAAGCGAGATTATTTGTGCGATTAAGAAAATTTAGAGTTCGTGCATATCGATGCATTCATGATTCTGGTGAAATTAGAGTTGGTGATTTAGCCGCCTTTGTTGGAAGAAACGAAAGTGGAAAAACCACAATACTTCAGGCTTTAACGCTACTAAACAAAGAAACACAGATTTCAGAACTTGATTTATGTGATGAACTGGTTGAGGATTTAAAATCAGAGGTTAAACTTGCGGAAGGTGAATTTGAACTAAATCATGATGAAACAAAGTTACTAAAAGAAACATTTCCTAATATTTCAGAAATTCATAAAATTAAAATTTTTAGAACGAATAGTAATCCAATACCACAATATGATTTTGGGGATGTTGAGATTAGTGAGGCAGAAAATAGTGGTCTAAATTCGTGGGAAAATTTTAGAGAACGAGTAATTGAATATTTAGATACAATACCAAATCATATCAGAATTAAATTAAATGCTAGATTCTTTGAGAGTGGAGCGCCTGAAACTGAGGAAATTTTTAGAAATGAAATTGCTGAATTTGGCAATAATTTACATGTATTAGCTGCCGATGAACCACAAGTTGTTGCAGAATGGGAGAAAATAGCTGATGACCCATCCACGAGCTTTCAAAATCTTTTAGTTGGTACTACAGAAAAAATTGCATTAGAAAATTTTATTGAAATAAATTTACATCCAAGATTTGTTTATTTCTCTGATTATAAAAAAATCATTGGAAACATAAATCTTAACGAGTATATTAAAGAACGAGATTTATCTAGTATAGAATATACCGAAGATGAATTCGACAAGGCTGAGACTGTGGATAATTTATTCTATCTTTCAGAGTTAAACGTGGATGAGTTAGAAGAATGTAAGAATAGCCCTTCTCAACTAATTAAACTTCTAAACACTTGTAGTAAAAGACTAACTGAGAAGCTAAATCCTGCATGGAAAGGTGATCCAATTCATGTTGATTTAAGATTAATTCCAAATAATATAATGATTGTAGTCTTATCAGATGTACACAGAGATGGTTCTGTCTCATATACTGGTTTGTTAAATAGATGAGCTGAATGATTCAAATGGACATTTTCT
>CAYVWD010000006.1:0-3894 GCA_964455405.1 uncultured Candidatus Nitrosopelagicus sp.
AAAGAATGCATAGCTAAATACTAAAAGAATTCTACTATTTCTCACTGCAATTTTTGTTGCATTTGCATTACAGTATGTTTTTGGAGTAATTTCACTAAAAATCAGAATTAGAAATGTCATAATTCCTATTGCGATTGCTAACCCCTCATCTCCAAATAATTTTAATGCAATATCAGTAGCTAATGCAGTAGCTGCAATACTGGCTAAATTGTTTCCTAAATTAACACTAGACATCATTCGGCTTGGATTAGATTTTAGTTTATGAAGTGACTTGGCACCTTTGACTTTATCTTTTAGCATTTGCTCAATTTTTGAAGGTCTAATACTAACTAATGCAACTTCTAAACCGCTGAAGTATCCAGAAAGTCCTATTAGTGTAATTAATGCAGCAATTTCATATTCTAATTGCAATTATTATTTCCTCTTTTGTTTAAATTTTAGAAACAGAAGTATTGCTTCATTTATTGTAGAATCCACCACATTTTTTACTTGCTTATTATACATCATTGGTTCTATTAAGGATTAAGATTTGAAAAAATTGAGTTTGAATAATTTGTGCGTGAATTTATAATTTAGGCGGTACTGCAAATCTGTTATTTGGGTCATTATGATATTCAATTGGTAACATTGGTTCTTTTTGCCTACCTGTAAGAATTCCAATTATCTTATCGTCTTTTTTCATAATTCCATTATCAAGTAATTTTTTTATTCCAGCAACAGTTGCGCCTGATGCCATCTCACAGTCAAACCCATTTAACCCAACTGCTGACATACCATCAAGCATTTCTTTGTCAGAAACTTCAGTAACTACACCATTAGTAAATTCTAATGCCCTTAACCCTTTTGTCATATTTGCAGGCTTCCCAATTTGTATTGCAGTTGCTTTTGTTTTTGGTTTTAATTCTTCATTCTCGCTCATGCGTTTATAGTATTTTTCAACTAATTCTAGATTTGGTGAACCGTTATTCCAACGTAATTCCTCATTTTCAAATTTTCCATTGTATAATTGATGTAGCGTGTTTGCACCTCTTGCATTAATTACTGCAATTCTAGGTATTTTTTTTATCCATCCCCATTTATGAAGCTCGATTAAACTCTTACCGCAACTAGACGTATTGCCTAGGGCGCCACCAGGATAAACAATCCAATCAGGCACCTCCCAGTTTAGAAATTCTAATGCTCTGAATGGAATTGCCTTCTGTCCTTCTATTCTAAACGGGTTTACAGAATTTACAGTATAGCTTCCTACCTGTTTTGCTGCTTCTAATGATTTTGTGAATGCGTCATCAAAATTTCCTCCAACTTTTATAATCTGTGTTCCAAATTGATATGCTTGACTTAGTTTTCCTGGTGCAATCTGTCCATCAGGTATATAGACGTCACATTCCATATTTTCATTAGCAGCAAACATTCCTGCAGATGCTGATGTGTTACCAGTTGATGCACATATGATTTTTTTTGCATTCATCATTTTTGCATGTGTAACTGCCGTAGACATGCCATTATCTTTGAATGAACCACTTGGATTGTAACCTTCAGGTTGAAGCATTAAATTCTCATTGTTAATGTTAACAAAATTTGAAACCTTTGACATGTGGTATGGTTTAGATAATCTTCCCTCTGCACCATCTAATGAAACTAAAAATTGTGAACACTGATCTAGATTATCAGTATCAATTTCGCAGAAATTTAATAATTCTCTAAATCGCCACACTCCACTTTCATTATAAATACTTCCTTGTGGATTTCTCCTTTCATAGAAAACTTCCTTAAATTTGGTAGATGGAGCTTCTTTATACACCACATCTAATAAAAAACCACATTTATCACATTTAATTTGAAATGAATTGATTGGAAATTCTTTATGGCATTTGGGATTAATACATACCAAATTTGCGGTTTGTTTCATATGTTTTGAAATGTTTTTAGTAATTTAAAGGAAATTAGATCCTAAAAACAAGGTTTTGAATACGCAACCAAAGATTTAGAACTAAATTCATCTGAGAATGCCTATGATTAAAAACTCTAACGATTATCTAAAAGATGTTATAAAAAAACTCCTAAATTCGTATTCAATAATTGAAGATTTAACGGATCAGCCTAATGACCTCCAATTATTAGAAATAGAATTAAAAAAAATTAATGGGTTCCTTTTGGTATTATCAAAAAAAACAGATTTGTTAAACAATTCATCAACTGCATCAAAATTAGAAAAGAAAACAAATCAATATTTTCAAAATTATGATTTTTCTCGTGAAATTAATTTATTATTAGACACATATGCAAATGATAATCTTAGAGTAAGAAATATTCGTGATTCAGTGATTCGATCATTGAACGATGGTAAATTAATTCAGATGATTTATGATATTTACAATGAATTGGAATGATTATTTTGTTTTTAATTTTTTACGAGAAATTTTAGAATTATTATCTTTGATTTGTTTTTCAACTTCAGACTTTTTGTCTTCAACAGCCTTGAAAACTTCTTGAATTAGTCCGTCAAGATACGAATCAGATATTTCTGGAGTTACTGCAGTTGAAATTTCATTAATTGTGGCTGAAATTTCTGAACTAACCTGCTCGAAGCTCTCTGGATCTTCTGCAGCAGTAGAATATAACGATTTTAAATTATTAACCTGATTTATTACTTGATCAGTTAGTGTTAAATTAAATTTTGCACCATTAATTTCTATTTCTTTTGTAATCATAACTCAATTTGAAAAAAATACGTTTTATACTTTCCTACAGATCTTTCAATCTAAAACTGTATTAGATCTAATGCAGCTGCATCACTGATTAATCTAGTATGCCTTGTATTAATCACATAGCCATTTTTGATATCTTTTGTAGGCACCCAACGGTTTGTTGAGGTATAATGCCTTTTTTCAACTAGCTCATTTTCAACAGATTCTATATCTAATTCACCTTCTTCAATCTCCTGTGTCTCGAGATGTTTTATAGTAATCAAAATTTTGTTCACTTTCACTCTATCGCCTAATTTCCATTGTGATGGAGCAGTTTCATCTGATAACTCTAAAACCTTAATTTTCATTTCTTTTGTGCCTAAAACATCATGACTTATCAACATACGTTCATCAACAAAATCTGAAAAACTCATTCTATACGAAAATGGTTATTTTGAATTATTAAAGTATGTTGTAGTGTAAAACAAGTGCTAAGACTTTCTTTTAATTTTGAAAGGCATTATGTAATCATTTAATGAGATTGATTGCCTTTCTCCATTAAGCAGACCATATGTCATTCCATCATAATTACAAACAATATCAATTGGCTTTCTTTTTGGATTCCAAATTTTATAAAATTCCCTTAACTCTCTTTTTTCATACATACTATTCCCAATTCTTTTTTTTGATAGAAATTTGAAAGCAAGGATAACACTGCGAATTTTATAAACTTTAAAATTTTCTGTCCAGTTTAAACATCGAATTATCTGATCAGATGGAACTGTTAGTGTGGTTCCAGTACCAGATTTTGCTTCTAGTGTATACAGTATGCCATCTTCATTATTAACAGATAAAATATCTGGTAGTGCAACACTTGGAGAGCCCAATCGAAACGCTTTCCAACTATCCATTTTATTGAAGCGTTTTACTAATGTGTCTTCCCACTGATAACCTCTCTGCCTCCGGGTCTTTGCAATTTTTTTAAAATCCAACCTCTTTGTCACACTTTGAATCTTTAGTTTACTTTTCACACTAAATGATCAGCCTTTTGTAATTTAGTAATGTAGGTTATAGTGTAATGACCTATTGCTAATTGTTTTTGACGGTGAATGAGTAATGACGTCGCGGATCAAAAAATGCCTTCATTGTTACATTTTGACCAATTTTTGGCTCATCGTTAGAAAATATCTCTCCAATAATTCTGATT
>CAYVWD010000007.1:0-2550 GCA_964455405.1 uncultured Candidatus Nitrosopelagicus sp.
TAGCTGGAATCTCAATAAAAAAAAAGGATCTGAAAAAACTCAGGTCAATTGGTGTACGTGATTCTAAAAAACTTACTCCAGAGGTTCGTGAAATTCTATATAAGAAAATATTAAAAATTGTAGATAATTATCATGTTATTAGGATTACACCTAGAACAATAGATCGTAGTGTTTTCAAACATAATCTAAATCACTTGGAGGCAAAAAATATGGCTAAAATCGTCTTAAAATTGAAGTCAGATGTTTCTTATGTTGATTCATGTGATGTTGATTACAAGAGGTTTGGGCGAGAAATATCATTACTATCATCAAACGCAAAAATCAAATCATATCATCATGCGGATAGTAGATTTGTAACAGTTGCTGCAGCATCAATTATAGCAAAGGTTAGTCGCGATAGATCAATTCATAGACTCAATAAAAATTTTGATCTAGGAAGTGGATATCCTTCTGATAAAAAGACTGTACGAGTATTGAAAAAAATACTTTCAAAGAAAAAATCAAAAACATTTATTCGTATGAGTTGGAAACCAGTGCAAAAAATTATTTCTAAAAAAAACTAAAGCTAGAATGATAATTTTGCAATTACCATAGCATGATCCTTATCGTATGGTCTAAGATCAATTACTTGTTCAATACGAAAATTTAATTCAAGCTTTTTAATTTCAAGATTAATTATCTGCTTTGGATCTTTTGTTACATCTATACTCCTTGTTTTAATCACCAAAAACAAATAGCCATTAGATTTAAGATACATTTTACAATTTTCTATTGCAATATTTGTTTGATCAGGCTGTGCAATATCTACATAAACAATGTCGACCTTACTGTAAACTGAAAAATACTCTTTTGGATTACGTGCATCTTGAATAATTGGGATTATATTTTTTCTATATGTTGCAACCCTATCTAAAAAATCCCTAGCAACTCTACTTGAATGTTCCACGCCAAAGACTGTTCCCTTTGGTCCAATTATATCTGATATATGGCTGATTGTTGTACCAGTTGAAACTCCAAGATACAAGATACTTGATTTTTCTTTAAATGGAAAATTTTCTAAACCATTCATCACAGTTGCAGCTAATTTACTTCTAAAAGGATCCCATAATCTGTACTCAATTCCCTTTTTTAGTAATAATTTTTCCTTGTAAACTTGTCTGCCTGGAACTAAGTTTTCGGTGGCAATTTTTTCTTCACCGTCAACATTAAACCAAAAGAAATTCTTATCGTCGTCCAAATTGCTTACGTTTTCTATTTTTGAATCTACCAGATTTCTTCTTTTGGTTTGTTCTATCATTTCTATCGAAATTTCTTTGGAATTTAGCCTTGTTTTCTGGTCGTGGTTTATTCACTGGTTCAGCGTATTTTTCTTCAATCTCTTTTACTCTTATGTTTAATTTGTCAAGTAATGTGTTGTTAAGACCTCCACCATGTACATCAACTCTAGAAGCAATTGCTGCTTTTGCTGCTATGGCTCTAGCAATTTTACCTCTTTGCCATCTTGGTGCTGCATGAACAACTGCATGTTGGAAAAGAAGACCATGTTTTGGAGGATTTGAGCCAGTCTTTAATGCACGGAAAAGTGCCTTTTCAGCTCCTAAAACTTGAATTGTACTTGCTGGCATTGTTGCCAATTTAGAAAGGCTTCCAGCTTTTGCTAATATTCTTGCTCCTACGGTAGCACCCAATACTGCAGTAATATTCGGTGCATTTTTTTTCATTTGTTCTTCTACTTGGTCCTCTAAATTATTTCGTAAATCAAATAATTCAAGAATATTTTTTGCTAAACCCTGAACAGCTTGAAGATTTTCTTCTGTAATATCACCACCACGACTTTTTTCCTTTACTAGTGATAACATCTGAACTTTAGAATCTGGAAATCCTGCATCAACGAATACATTATCTGAGATGTTTTCTCTTTTTCCCGCTAAAACAATCTGTGCATAACCATTTATGCTATCTATGATGTTATCAAGTTCAGGAAAATGAAGACCATACCATTCGCGTAATCTTGAACTTATAGCATTAATTATTTTATCGGTATCATCCAAGGTATTGACTGCCTGTATGATATGTAGATCTGGGCTTTCTGAAACTTCTGTAACTTTGGACGATGATAGATTTATTGCAAACTCTCTGAGTTTTTGCATTGCATCATTCTCATCTTGAGCAAAATTTGCATCTACAAGAATTGATGGTTTAGTTAATTGAATGTCTTCCATTTTGGCATTTGACATAATTTGCGAATCAATATCTTTTTTCTTTAAAACATCATTTAATGCTAAATCATTCACTACAACATCTTTTTGCTCATCAATTAAAAATTTAGAAAGATCACTAAGTCTTGATTTTCCTTTCTTTACAAAAACGTAATCTTCAGCTGGCTCAGAGAATGGAAATGATTTCACGCACTTATCATTATCAAATACCCCAATTCCTAATTCAGTGAGAATAACAGATAGCATGCAATTCCCCAATCTAACCTTATTAAAAAAGTTAGCAACGCAGAGTCAAGTCAACTGTTATAAGAGAATTATATCTACTATTTTC
>CAYVWD010000008.1:0-4955 GCA_964455405.1 uncultured Candidatus Nitrosopelagicus sp.
TATCAATACCACCCTTATCACTATCAGAGTATACTTTGAAACTTCCTGCGTATTTCAAACCATAGGAGTCTTTGTCATAGAAATCGAATTGTACTGGGTCATTGACTGAAAATTCATCTGCTACAAACTCTATTGTTGCCAAATTCCATCCGAAAGTAGCAGTCTGAGTTACAAATTTATCTTCAGTTGATTCAGTACCATATTCGAAGTTTACTGTAAATCCACCATCTCTACCACCTTCAATTTTTCCCAATTCTTTGTAAGGTGACTTTGGTGAACTGCACTTTTCACCGCCAAGTTTTGTGTCTACTGTACCATCACCATTTATGTCATAATCATGACCAGTTAGCTTTAGACGACCCATGAATAATCCTGTGTTTGGTCCTGTTTCAATAAGACCACATCCTGATCCACTATATTCACTGAAACCATATTCAGAGCGTGAGTGGAATGTAACCACTCCTTTACCTGTATCACCATTTCCTATAAATTCAATTTCATTTTCTTCAAAGTTCCAGCCTGGAGCATAAATTAGGACGTTAACTTTACCTTGCCAACCATAATTTTCATAGGTCTCTGTTTCGAAACAGTCTCCTAATGTCTTTTTATTTTTCTCCCATCCACAGAAGTAAATTTGTGGTTCAGCAGAAGTCTTCTTGACAAATTGTACTCCGTCACTAGTGTTTAATGCATTTGGTCTATCTACTATGAAAGCAAAATTTACTTGTTGGCCTGAACCATTTATGTCTGAGAGTAAAATGTGAGTAATCCCTGCTTGATTAAAGAATAATTCCTGTTTTACAAGTCCTGCTGCGTTAACTGGTATGTCTTCAACTAGAGCACCATTCTGAACTACACTTAGATCAAAATTTGAAACCTGGAGGCGTTTTTCAGTTAATGAGTTGCTAATTGTGAAAGTAAAATCGTAATTCTGTCCTGGTACAATTTCGCCTGCAGGTTCCCAAGACATATCAACTTTGTATTTTCCGTTTGGTGAATATTTTGTTAGTGTGCCATCATCCATCAGTGCAGATGCATCAGTTAATGCAGACGCAGAGATTATTGCTACTACAAATAATGCAATACCAAATGTGACGGGTAATGTTTTCATTGGAATGTTGTAACGGCATGATGTGTATATAGCTAGATCTGATTTCTTTAACATAAAATATTGCTTTGAAATAGTTTTTTGAAACAAGTCTTTGAAATAATTCTGTGCAATCAAATTACAGGTCAAAGACATTGTTAGAAGTGTTATAATTGTGGATTACATAGTGAACATAACTCTGATTCTTATTCTCTAGATCTATAATACATTCGTAGAATGAACCTGATGATATTAACTTTGGAAGATTTTTTGAAAAAACGTTGCCTAAGGGATTAAAGCTGGGCATTCTAGCAATATTTGTAGTCATTTGCATTTCAAGTCGACTGCTTTCTATTTCGTTTGGTGAAGAGGAAAAAGTGAAATGGATCATAGAGGATCAGCGCATAACTTCTGAGTGTGATGATTCAGATACTAGTAATTTTTTTAAAAGTGTCTTTGACGGAAAAAACTCTGACAAAAATAAATCAGAGCAGACTGCTGAATTAGAACTCTCAATTCTCAAATTACATAAAGGAGACTTTGTCAGTGGCAATTCATACATGATAGATGGTGAAAGAATACCTTCTGCCAGTATAGAAGGCAATCTCATTAACGAATTATTAGTTAAACAAAAAGAGATCATGCGGGATAACTGGCTTCATAAAATCAAATATCATGACAGATATGATGATGGGTATGTCGAACTTGCTCAAGCAATGCTAGATCCTGTCGGTAACCCAGACTATGTTATCAATGGAAAGAAATTTGATGCTAATCCTAACTCAAACCTGTGGTATTTTCTACTTGAAAGAGGTTTTGATCCTAATAACCCAGAAAATATTCCAAATCATGCGTTTAATCCTTCAAAATATGTTGATGCAAGACAGATTTTAAAATCAGACGGAAACTACAAGGTCACAGACATGACTGAAGAAATCGATTATTACAAACGATTTAGTGAAGAAGACGTTCAAGCATATCTGATTGAAGAGATTGAAAAACACACAGCCACACTACACTATGATCTAAATCAAGAGATGTTTACTTCACCTGAATTACAAGGCTCACAACGAGATGTATCCAAAATAACTGTCAACAGAATGGATAATTCCTTATTTTCAGAAAGTATTGGAGGTGGCAACATTTTCCAGAACACCAAACACATTCTTCAATCTCCTGATGTAGGTATTCCAACTGAATTAGAACCAGATTATGAGTTTGTATCAATCATAGGAATAATTATTGCTACAATATTTTTGGCAATAATGGGATATGTGGTCATAAAAAAGAAAAGATCATTGCATGAAAAGCAAGTATTATTGCCAGAAGGCATTCCTGAAGTTAATCTAACACAAATAACTCTTGATATGATCGATAAGTCTTTGAAGTTGTTAGGAGAAAACAGAAAGAAAGAGGCATATGAAAAATTATCACAGGCCATTCGTTATTACTATTCCAACAAGTTAGGTATAGGAAGTGAATTGAATTCATCAGAATTAATACAATTAATGAAAAGGCAGAAATTAACTCATACTAGGAAGATCAAAAACTGGTTAGAATTATGTGGTATGGTAGAATTTGCAAAACATGACGTAAGTGAAACCAAATTCCATAATATTATCTCATCATTCAAGAGGGAATTGAAATGAAATTCAATGCGTTTTTTATACTAATCGCATTTTTAGTTATGATCATACCTGTCTCTATTTCACAGATAAATGCTCAATCTGAAGGGACTATGACCACTGTTCCAGAACCACCTGGAAATCTAACTGCTACTACTAATCTTCCGATTATTTTATTCTGGAATGCATCAGCTGATCCTTCCTCACAAACACAAGTGACTCATTATTCTATTGAAAGAAGCAGTGATGATGGTAGAACTTGGGATATATTATCTGGAAATATAGATATTACAAAACCATACAACCATGTTAAAGCTGAAACAATAACCTATACTGACTCAAATGTTATGATTGGAAATATCTATGATTATCGTGTGAAGGCTCATAACGTAATTGGTGAATCTATACCATCAAATACTGCAAGTGCAACTGCAATGATAGACAAAAGTGATAAAATTATAACATTTGGTCAACGGGCAGGAGAAAAGTTTGTTCCTGATCCAATTTCTGGAATTTATGATGAGGTGGTTCTGACTAGCTTTGAAAAAAATTATGTTCTAACAGAAGATGATGTGAAAGATGTGTTTGGTCCACGTTGGGAAATAATCAAGACGGAAAATATGTTAAATAATACTCATACTGATATGCGTTCTTCAAAAATAATTCTAAAAGATGCAACACAGTTCTTTGACCCAATCATGAAAAAATTAAAACTTTCATCAATCATCATTGAAGTATATCAATTTGATTATGAATTCGAACAGGAAGAATTCTGGTATATGGAAGAATATGACAAAACAATTTTTGATGTTGCCCTTAAGAGTGGTTTTTCTCAAACAACTGGTAATTGTTTTTTTGAAAATTCTGAACAGGGGGGTATGTCAGGCTGTTCATACGATGACATCATAATTCAGGTTACTATCTTTGATCCCTATATGCAGAATTATCGATATAATAATTCTGACTATAGTGAAAATTATTCAAACCTTGACAACGAACCAACATTGAAAATTGTAAACAAAATACTTGAAAAAATCAATAATTCTAAGCATAGAGATTATGCCGGTAATCTTGTTGATGTGCTATATGATGGCCAAACAGAAAATACAATTAATGGTGGAATGAAGAACACTGCTGATTCCAATACGGATGATATGATTGATCCTGAGACAGCATTAAAAGCTGGAATTAATTATTTTACGTGTAAAAAGAATGATTTTGGTATAGTTAGTGTTGCTGGTGAATTTGTAAATGGAGTTGGATTCATGAATGATGCAAAAATTACAATTTCAATAACAGATGAAAATGAAAATGTTATTGTTACAGATTCTAATAATTTTCATAATATAGAAAAATATGATACAAGAAAATTTGTCGCATATGTAAATACTGATGAGAATTTTCATGATTGCAGTGTCGAAATTACATCTGATGACGGACTGTTAAACTACAAAACTTCTCTATTTTTGAATTAATTTACTGAACTTAGCAATATAGTCAAAGAACGTTTTTTCGTCAGGTTCCTGCTTTGCAAATTCTATCATTCCACATAAGTTAAGACAATCTAAAATTAAATCGAAATCTTTAACATTATTTTTTCTTAATATCTGAAGAGTTTCAATACTGGTAAGCTCTTTGCTGAGTTCAAAGTGATGTGAGTAAAAGAATCGTATGGCATAACCAAATTTCTCGTGAGCATCTTTGTACATTTTTTCCTCACACAGTTTTTTGGAATCTGCAAGAATTTGATTTGTTGTATCCAGATAGCTAATTGTTGTATGGTTGTCTACACTCACTTCTTGAACTATTGGTGTAACTACTTTGATTTTCTTATTAGTGGATTTTTTTATTAGAATTATCCCAACTGCTATTGCTAATAATATAATAGGAACTATCCACAAATAGTCTACTGCAAAATCTTGGCTTGGTCTTATGATTTGTACATCTCTGATGTCTCCATCCACATAATATGCAACAATATTTGATCTGTCATCATTATTTTTGTATGGAACGTCTATCTCTATTTCATTTTCGTCAATTGTTGTAAATCCTGCTTCTTGTTGAATTAATCCTTCATTTGATAACTCGGCATCATACAACTGGAACTGTGTATTCTGCTGCAATTGCTGTAAAATTTCCTCATTTCTCATAATCTCATTCATTATTTCCTCCCTTAAACCAGCAGTATTTTGATCAACTAAATTTGGTCCCTGGTCAGGCATTAATGCTGAATCTGGATATCC
>CAYVWD010000009.1:0-14526 GCA_964455405.1 uncultured Candidatus Nitrosopelagicus sp.
AAAGTTCTCTACTCCCAAGAAATCCAAGACTTGATTGTATATTTTAGATGGTTCTCTGAAAAATTCCTCGCTTTGTATTATAAGGAATTGTTCTTTTGGGAAGACCTCCATCCAATGTTTTATTTTATCAACATAGATTCCACGTTCAAAATATGAATACGTGAAATAAGAGTCAGCATAGTAAAAAGGCTCTGAAAAAATTTTCTTGTAGTCCTCCTTGGTTCTTTTGGACTCGTTCAAAAAAGCATCTCTGAATGTTAATGACTCTCTATTGTTGTGTTTTACTCTAGTATGTTGTGAAAAGGCTCTCGTGATCGGATTTCTTAGAAGTATGATAAATTTTGCGTGTGGAGTTACTTGCTTTATGCGCTGTGGGGCATGTGGGTGATCTAGGTACCTAACACTAGCTTCACCTGTTATGAATTTCTTTTGAAGTATCTTTGTCACAATAAATCTGTGAATTTTAAAAGGAAAATTTACTTTATACCAATCTAGTCCACGGTCAAAATACCTATCAAAATAACTAGGTTCTTTAGAATAACATGGTTGAATTGAAGGGTGATCTATCATGTATCCATACAGAGAACTTGTGCCACCCTTTTGTGTGCCAATTATATAAAAATCTGGTAACACGTGTAAGAAACCAGTTAGTGTACAGTAGGTTCTATGTAGTTTTTTTGTAACTTTGTAGATTAAAGGTAATGATAATAATTTTTTGCTTACAGATTTTCTACATTTGTAAGTGAATTTGTTCAGTTGTTTTTGCATATAATTTAAAATAAAAATACATGAATCATGATATAAACTTCATGTCAATAACATGTCTACAAGATTAGATAACAAATTATAGAATTAATTTTTTAATTACAACTAAAAATAGAATAACTGTTAGACAATTATAATTGCAAACATTATAAGATCTAAAATTTGTAATCTAGTAAATCTGATATAAATGTCTGAAATTCGTGTTACCTTTTCCGGTCTAATTTCATTTGTAGTTGGAATAGGTAGTTTGATCACTGGTTTAATTTTTACAATAATTGTCACTAGACGTTTAACGCCAGAAGAGTTTGGAGAGTGGGGACTAATCGGGGCTCTAACTGGTTATGTCTTAATGTTTAGCCCACTTATTTCATACTGGAATACTAGAGAGATTGCACGAGGTGTTGATTCTGGCAGAACGGCATTACAATCAAGTATGTTATTTTCATTTGGAGCAATCATAGTTTATCTAATCATTGCTAAATTGGTAGGAAGTAGTGTTGGCATTGACTTTTTCGTTTTGTTTTTAGCACTGATTATAATCCCAGTAGAGTTTATCAAATATAGTTTAACGTCAATTACTTTGGGATTCAAACCCCAAGCAGCTGAATATGGATTACTTAGTTTTGAGATTACAAAAATTCCAATAGGCTTAGCGTTGATTTATTTTCTAGATATGGGTATAGAAGGAGTAATAATTACAACAACCCTTGCATCACTTTCTAGTATAGTCATTTTACTAATTGTTGCTAGACATAAAATCCAAGGAAGATTCCAAATAAAATATGTAAAAAAATGGACAAAATTAGTTTGGTTACCTTTGTATCCAAAGATTTCATCAGTTTTTGAAAGGTCGGATGTTACTGCTTTTACAATTATTTCAGGCTCACTAACTGGTTTAGCATACTGGACTGCAGCAAATTCAATTAGTCATTTGGTAAATCATTCTGCAAAAATTAACAGAGCGCTATATCCAAAATTATTATCTGGTGGTAAAAAGGAATTTTTCCAAGAGAATTTTACTCGTGTCTTGTATTTTGCTTTCCCATTAACAGCAATGACTCTGGTTTTTGCTAGACCTGGTCTTTTTTTGTTAAATCCACTTTACGAGGTTGCAGTAATAGTAGTATTCACATTAATTCCATTAACATTTCTGAGAACAATGCAGAATGTCTTTTCACAGGCATTAAGCGGTATAGAGAAAGTAGATACTTTTGAAAATTCAACATTTATGGATTACGTGAAAAGCAAATTGTTTGTACTTCCAACTCTTGTAAATATCCAACGTGGTGTCTCTTTGCTATCATTAGTAGTTTTATTGTTTATTCTTGTGCAATATGGTAGTACAGAATTAGAATTAGTTATAGCCTGGGGAATAATTTCATCAATTACACAGTTACCTTTTACGATTTATCTGGGTTTTTTGGTTTATCGTGAATTCCATCCTAAATTAAACTACAATGCTATCATAAAATATTTAGTTGCAACAATTATTGTTTTCGTCATAATTTATGTTCTGATGAATGAGTTTTTAATTTATGAAAAAGAAATCTTTGTTTTTCTGCCTAACTTTTTACCATTCTTGATTGGTTCTGGAGTAGGATACCTAGGATTAACATATTTGATTGATCCGAAAACAAGAAAACTAGTCAAATTAGTGTTTGCCGAATTTAAAAATAAAAAACAAAACTAAGGTGCAAATTGTTCGAAATTAATTTCAAATACTTTAATTTTTAATTTCTTCATTCCATTTTCTTGCGTATCATGTATCTTATCTAGGAATGAATAATTTTGTTTCTCAAGATATAACTCGTCTAAAATGTCATTATTATTCTCCTCATCAACTAAAATATATTTTACATTAAGATTTTTTGCGTTGGTAATAATTTCATTTAATGATTGACCATACATCTCTAAAACACGATTCCCAGTTCCAAAAACAGGATCATCAAACACTTGGAAATTTTTAAAGTTTCCCGGAGGATTGTTTAGATTTGAAAAATTCAGATAGACGTTGACAAAGGTCATAGATGTTGCTGGATCAAAAATAAGACCGTCAAGATCGGTTATTAAAAAATCTGCGAATAGCAGTTTTTCATTTTCTAGTGTGTTATCTGTTTTTTCATATCTATCCATAAAAAATACAGATAACAAAAGAATGATGCACAAAATAATCATAAGAGAGATATTCTTATTTTTGGATGAAAATGAGAAAGTACTCAAACCATACTCAATTAGACGCTGAATTGGTATTACAGCAAAAATTATCAGAGGAGGTAATAATGCAAGTAGAAATCTACGTTCAGTTATAACCGCTAACGGAATTATCATAATTGCGCCATAAAGAAGGAGTACGAGCCAATTTGCTTTAACATATGAACTGTTTTGATCAAATGCCCGTAATGAAAATAAAAGTCCAAATGGGATTAAAATTAGAAGGTATGGTGCTGACAGACGAATGGTTTGTTCGAATACATTGAAAGCACCTTCAGCTAAAAATCTAGAAGTAAATTGAGCAAAACCCTGATCTTCTATATACTTTGATGCTGTTTTGTCTGACTCCTTTAATCCTTCTTCATAATAATCTTCAACAAAGAGATGCTCATTATAGTATAGGTAGAAGGGATCATCAAATTGATTATTCCGCTGAATCAATACTGGTGAGATGACTATAACAAAGATTACAATACAAACAAAATATTTCAAAAGTAGTTTTTTAGATCTACTGTTTAATAAGAAAAAGATGCATGATATTATTAGTATCATCACTATTCCTTCAAGTCTAGCCCACCACATGAATCCCGCAAATACAAAAGAAAGAAAGACTAGTTTGTTATCTTTACTAATTATAAAATAAAGAGTTAAGATGATTAATGGAATGTACAAAGATTCTGCATATCCAAATCCTGACCAATAATTGAGATGAGGTTCAAAGCCTAAGAGAGCTGCTGCTACCAACGAATATTTTTCGCTAAAGAATCTTCGGCCAAGAAGATACATCGGTAGTATGGAGGAAGTTAATAACAAAATACTAACTATACGTGTAATATTTGAAAAAACAAGAAAATCATCGGAATTAATTAAACCATAAAATGGAGTTAGAAATAATGACCACCCTGGATTTCGTTTAGGATGTATCTCAAAATCTCCATTAATATGAGAAATGGCTTGCAAAGAATACCACTGGCCATCATTGATCAGTGGTAAACTGAAATCTACAAAGTATAGTTTTAAAATAATTGAAATTGAAGCGATGCTAATTAAGCAGAGAGCAATATTTTTTTTAGAAAAAATCATAATTTATTTCCAAAAAATAAACTCTTTAATAATTTGCGCACTTAAACTGGCTCCTGTAGGTATAGGCTTCATCTTACGTTCTCCACCAACTCTATCAGGTTCTCTACCATTAATTTCAAAAACTTTGTATTTTTTTTTCGCAGCTCTAATGCATATCTGCTGCTCTATGTTAAGATATTGTGCATCAGTTTTTAATTTCTGCATTACTTCCCTTTTAATAATTCTGAATCCATTTAAAGCGTCAGAATATTTTCCTCCAAATGTAACATTTACTAAAAATGTGAACATTCTATTGCCAAATCTATCAATTATGCCTGCATCTTCACTCTCTGAATCTTTTCCAAATCGAGAAATATGAACAATATCATAACCTTCGTCTATTTTTTTAATTAATTTTGGAATTTCTATAACCTCATCATTCCCATCTGGGCTAAAAAACATAATATTTTGTGATTTAGTTTTCTCAACTCCGATTCTGCATGCGTTTCCTTCACCCTTATTATGTTGATGAATTACTTCGTATCCTAATCTTACTGCTTCGTCAATTGTGCCGTCAGTTGATCCCCCATCTACAAAGATTATTTCTTCAGCCCATTCTTTTTTTATCTCGGGTACAATTTGTTTTACCCCATCAATCTCATCTAATGTTAATATGATTATTGCCGTGGACATGATTATTAGCTCAGATTCAGGTATTTAGAAATTAACATGATATATTCTTTTGAGCCTCTGCACGTATTACAATAAATATTGAAAAATGATTCAAGGGCGTTTTTTCTAGAGCTCTATTAATGCCATCTAGTGATGAAAAGGGAAATAAAACCTGCTTGTCAATGGAAATGATTTTAAAATTATTATCCTTTAACATAGATTTTAAATGATCAATCTTAGTAAAATTACGTACTCCGTCATCAAAGTACATTTTACTAAATCCCATCTTACGAAGAACTGCTCTAGCTTTGTCTATTATAGTCATATCCTCGTTAGGAAATGTGAATAATAACAAGCCATTATCTTTCAAAATTTTCTTGCTATAAGATATAAAATTTTGAGGTTCTTGTAAATAGTAGATCATCTCTGCAGATATCACAGCATCAAAGACATCTTCCTTAAAAGGTAAGAATTCAGCATCGCAGCAGACAACAAGGTCATGTCTTTTTTTGGATTCTTTACACATTTCAAAAGAAAAGTCACTGGAAACAATTGTGCTACTATGTGATTCAGTAACAAGTCCTGAACCTGAACCAGCATCCAAAATCAATTTAGCAAAATTAACTTTGAGAGCATCTGAGCGTCTTTTAACAGTGTAAGGATTTGAAATCGAATCATAATTTTCTGCAATTGAATCAAATTTTCTTTTGAATTCTAAATTATTTGGCATTTTATTACTAATCTATTAATCATAAAAATAAGTAAAAACTATTTCTTATAGTACGAGGCAGTAATTTTCAATCCTTGATCTAGGGAGTATTTTGGTTTCCATTTAAGTAGTTTTTTTGCTTTAGAATTATCGATTTCCAATTTTGGTATCTCTAATGATCTTTTTGGGAAGCTGTTCCATTGTATTTTACCCTTATATCCTGTAATTTTTCTAATTTTTTCAGCTAATTGTTTTATTGTCAAGGATTTACCGGTACCAATATTGATAGATTCTCCTAAAAGTTTTTTATTATTACTTTCTGCAGCTAGAAGATAAGCAGATAATAGATCTGGTTCAAAAACAAAATCACGGTATGGCGTTGGATCACCTAACTTTACAGGAGACTTTCCTTGTAACATTTGATAAATAATACTTTCAATTACAAATTGATGATTATAACGTCTACCGTAAGAATTTGCATTTCTAAATATTATTGCTGGAAATCCATAAGCGTCATATAGATACTTTAGATGTTTTTCTGTAGCAATTTTTGCTACTGCATAAGGACTTGCTGCATGGAGTTCTGCGGTTTCTTTAGTTGGAAACTTTGTTTGTATGCCGTATTCTTCAACTGAACCAGAAAAAATAAACCGTTTGAGTTTTGGTGTTGCACGTCTAGCAGCCTCAGCCATATTTACAGCACCAAGAAAATTTACATTAAAAACCTCAGTGGTGTGTGTAAAGCTATATGCAACAGAAGTCTGTGCTGCTAAGTGAATAATCACATCAGGTTTGAAATTAGATAAGACATCGTAGATGTTTAGATAATCTGTCAAGTCACCATAGTAATATGATACACCACTCTGTTTTTCTCCACGTATCATTGATTCGGTATTTGATGCAATAGGTCTATCAGATGTTGCTACATTTCTTGCAAGTGTACCCAGTTTATGACCTTTTTCTAGTAACAATTGACCAAGTTCATGACCAAGAAATCCAGTCATTCCTGTTACAAAAATTCGCATATGGCGATAACTTTTTGCCACTTTATAGGTTTTCGTCAAAATGATAATCGTCTATTGGGTCGATTTTCTGTGTTAATTTAGATATATTTGAGAATTCCGAGGCTCTTGGATCAATATTTCCAGATTCAATCTCTCTAAGAATTTCAATGATTGAATCTTTCACAGTTTTTTTAGTTTCAAAATTTAGTGTTTTTTTAATTTTTTCAAAAGAAACTTTGTAATTTCTAAGATCATTTGTGGATTCAGTTATTTCAATTTCTGTATCATGAATAAATTCTTTGATCATTTCTGCTAGTTGTTTTTTCGTAAAATTTTCTTTAGTACTTCCAACATTATAGATTTCTCCAGATACTAATTCAGATTTGGCATTAAGAACTAAGATGCATGCACTTGCCATATCGTCGACATGGACAAATGGTCTCCAAAAATCAGCGCCAAATATTGAAATTTTCTTATCTATTATTGCATCACGGAGAAATTCCTGTACAAGTAAATCAAAACGCATGCGTGGTGATAATCCATGTGCAGTTGCAAACCTAAGTATGCAAGTTTCAAAAGTTTTATCATTTTGTTCTAAAATGAATTTTTCAGAATTCACTTTACATTCAGAATACAATGATAAAGGTTGAATTTGAGATGATTCATCAACTGTTTCAAGACTAGAACCGTAATTACTACAGGTTGATGCAAAAACGAATCTCTTAACATTTTGTTTCTTACTTAATGTAACAAGATTTTTTGTTGCAAATTCATTAATTTGTCTTGCAGATTGAGGAATTTTTTTACATAAAGGATCACCAACTATTGCTGCAAGATGAATTACACAATCAACATTTTTTAAAATGGATGAAATTTTATCTGTTTGACGTATATCGATATTAAAGAATTCAATTTCTTTACTATCGATTAGAGTAGATATTCCACTATCCCCAAAAACTAATGAGTCAATCACTTTTACCCTAATTTTTTTTTTTACAAGTTCATTTGTCAAAACACTACCAACATAACCTGCTCCACCTGTAATCAATACAGATTCAAAAGAAGTCATGATAGAATTTCCAGACATGTTTATTTATCATTTTTTAAGAAAAAATACATAATTTGAAAAAAATTCATCAGATTGAGCCATCTATGGATCAATCAGAAAAAAAAGAATTGCTATCAGTGATTGATTCTGGTTGGTTTACAGAAGCATCAAAAACTAAAAAATTTGAAAAAATGTTCGCTAAATTTACAGGTAGTAGGTTTGCGTGTGCGGTAACAAGTGGAACCGCAGGGTTGTATTTAGGTCTGAATGCACTAGGTATAAAAAATAATGATGAAGTAATTGTTCCTGATTTTACTTTTATAGCATCACCAAATTCAATACAAGCTAACAATGCAAAACCAGTTTTAGTTGATATAGCATCTGATACATTAAATTTAGATACAAAATTAATTGAAAAAAGAATTACTAGAAAGACAAAAGCAATTATGGCTGTTAATTTCAATGGTCGAACAGCTAATATGAAAAATTTAAAGGAAATAGCAAAAAAGTATAATCTTAAATTAATTGAAGATGCTGCACATTCTCTTGGAAGCTATTATGGAAAGAAGCATCAAGGTAATTTGAGTGATATTGGAGTCTTCTCATTTAGTACTCCGAAAATTATTACAACAGGGCAAGGGGGCATGATCATCACGAATGATAGAAATCTGTATGAACGTTGTATGGAATTGAAAGACTTTGGGCGAAAGATTGGAGCAAAGAAAAAAATGATTTCTGCATTCGAGCATGAAACAATTGGTTATAATTTTAAATTTACAGAGTTTCAAGCTGCTGTTGGCATTAGCCAGATGAAAAAACTCCAAAAGCGTATAGACATTAAAAAGAAAATGTTCAGAGTATATCGCGAGTTGCTGAAAGACGTTCAAAATATTGAATTTGTGGGAACAGATCTTAACAAAATAACACCATGGATGGTAGACATTCTTTTAAAAAATAAAAAGGAACGATTACAATTAATTAATTTTTTAGATAAGAAAGGTATAGAAACTAGAATATTTTATCCCCCAATTCATAGACTTGGTCCATATGTCAGATCAGACGTAAAATTTCCCATAACTAGTAACATATCCGATAGAGGATTGTGGTTACCATCCTCAGTATCATTATCTGATTCACAATTAAATCATATATGTTCGGAGATAAAGAAATTTAATTAGATAAAAAGTGTTTTTTCATCATAGTTTAACAGAATTATTGAATCTTTCTTGATTCTTTAGGAAATCACTCTGTTTATGAAAATTTATTTTTGCTACATCTGGATTATCTACTAAAAATCTAATTATGTCTATTGTAGGCATTGTTATGTTATTCACACTGTAAAGTTTTTTGAAAAATTCAAGATCCTCCTGGTAATCCAGTGTTAATCTAATCTCTTTATTCATCTCAAATTCTGAATATTCTAAATATCCAATTTTTAATTCTGACTTTTCAATAAATTTTACAATTATATCTGTATCAATATCTTGATCCTTAACTATAGAAAATAGCTTTTTTATTGAATTCCTAGTAAAAGCAAATGTAAATAATCCAGTTATTACTTCCTTCTTACATGTTAACAAATCAAATTCTCCAGATTGAATTTGTTTTATTGCATTCTGTGCCATTCTAAAATCAAAGCACAAATCATCTCCATCTATCTGAATAGCATGATCTATATCAAATTCTTCAAAACAGTCATTCCATCGTTTTATTTTATTTTGTAATGCACCTCTGAAAATCTTGATGTCGTGATTTTTGCATATACTCTCAAAACGGTTATCGGTTGGATCTGATGAAGTTGCCAGGATCACTGGTAAACCAATTTGTTTTGCTCTTGTAATTACAATATCAATAGAAGTGTAGCCTGGAATTATTTCTTTTAATGCCTTATTTGGAAGTCTACCTGATGAACATCGAGCACTAATAATGGTCGCAAGCATAACTCATGAGAAATTGTGATATATATTGGCTTTATGATAGAATTGTATTCGATTGAATAGTTTCAAAAACTCTAATTCACTAAAAGAAAAAGCTAGAAAATTATATCCAGCTATGACTGGAACGTTTAGCCGTACTGCCAGTTCTTTTGTTGAGGGAGCATTTCCCGTATATGCAGACTCGGCAAATGGTGCTTATTTCAAAGATGTTGATGATAACGAATTTTTAGATTTAGTTTGCAGTTTTGGGCCAATTTCATTAGGTCATAATTATCCTGTAGTTAATGAAGCGGTAAAAAACCAACTTGCAAAGGGAATTCTATTTTCTTTACCTCATCCGGTTGAAGTGGAATTATCTGAATTATTGTGTAAAACTATTCCTAATGCAGATATGGTAAAATTTGAAAAATCAGGTTCTAATGCAGTTACTGGGGCAGTACGTGCTGCAAGAGCCATTACAAAAAAAGATAAAATTGCGTATTGTGGTAGTGGTGGTGTTTGGCACGATTGGCAAGCTGCAATGGTTAGTCTAGATGGAGGAGTACCAGAATTTAATAAGGATTTGATCAAGATTTTTGATTATAACGATAGTGATGGTTTAGAACAAATCTTTGAAGATAATCATAATGAAATATCTGCAGTAGTCTTAGAGCCAACTGTGTTCACCAAACCAGATAATGATTTTCTAAAAAAGGTTCAGAAGATTTCAAAAAGTTATGATTCATTATTAATATTAGATGAAATTGTAACTGGATTTCGTTTTGATATTGCTGGTGGTCAAAAATATTTTAACATAGACGGAGATATCGTATGTTTCGGAAAAGAAATGGCAAATGGATTACCTTTATCTGCTATCACAGGAAAAACGGAATTCATGCAAATATTTGAAAAAGTTTGGGTGTCATCTACCAATAATATGGAAACAATTTCGTTAGCTGGTTCATTAGCCACTATTAATGAAATGGTGAAAAGAAACACGATTGCTCATTGTTGGAAAGTTGGGACAAAATTATTTGAAGGCTGGTCTAAAATTACACAGAAACATGGTATCAATTCAACACTTGCTGGATATCCAATTAGAATGAATCTACGTTGTTTTGATTCAGACAATAAAGAATCACTTTCTTTAAAATCTATATTGTCCCAAGAAATGATTAAGCGTGGTATCTTTATAGCCCCTTTAGGTCCAATTTATATCTCATATTCTCATACTATGGAAGATATAGACAAGGTATTTTCTGCATTAGAAGATGTATGTTTATATCTTAAACAAAAGATTCACGATGACAATTTTGAGAAACTGTTGGAAGGTAATTTACCAAAGAAAATATGGGAAATGAAAATTAAACCAACAAAAAAGACTTAGCTATGTGAAAATTTCTCTCAGTTTTTTCCGTACAGGAATCTCCGAGTCCCAGATCCTCTTTTTTCCATCACCTAAAATTTTTTCTACAGATCTTACATCTCTAACCATTCTTTTCAATCCTGCTTCTTCTAATGATGCTGCCTGATCTGAACCATACATACCACGATCCAATGTAATATGTCGTTCAATAGAAGTTGCTCCTAGTGTTGCTGCTGTCAAACAAACAACATAACTAGAGCTTTCATGTCCACTATAACCTACATCACATTTGAATTTTTTTCTTAACGTTTCAATTACTTTAAGATTTGCCTCATCTTCATTCATTGGATATGAACTGTGTGAATGCATCAACTCAAATGGACATTTATTTTTTCTAAAAATTTTTACCGCATCCGCAATTTGTGACATAGTACTCATGCCAGTTGAAATAAACGTGTGTTTTCGCTCCTTAGAAATAACCTCTAATAATTTTTTATGTGTTAACATTGCAGATGCCACTTTGTTAAATTTGGTTTTAAATCTCCTCATGTCCTTCTGACTTTGTATATCCCAACAAGAAACATACCAATCAATTTTCTTTTTTTTGCAGTATTTGTCAATTAGGGTAAAATCACTTGCTGACAGTTCTAAACCCATCTTTTGCTCTCTAGTGGTAGTACCCCAAGGACTTTCTCGTGGGGAATCTAATACTGATTTAGAGTAAACTTTCTCAACAGTTCTTTTTTGAAATTTTACTGCGTTACAACCCGAATATACAGCCATATCGATTAGTTTTTTTACTATGTTCAGATCGCCATTATGATTAATTCCAATTTCTGCAGTAATGAATATCATGTTTTCGAACATTTTCCCTAATTTAATAAACTTATTTTATAATTACTATTGTATGTCTTTCTGTTTATTCTGACTGAAGACCATTTGCTGACCAACCACCGTCAACGTAAATGTCTTGACCTGTCATATAAGATGATGCATTAGATGCTAAAAATATGCATGGTCCTAAAAGATCACTGGGTTGACCCCATCTATCTAACATTGTATTTGCTTTTCTGGCAGCATATTTTTTTTTATTACGATAACTTCCATCGGTCATTTTGGTATGTATGTAACCAGGTCCTAAATTATTCACTCTAATTCCATATTTTCCCCAATCTCTAGCTAATGATTTTCCTAGCATTTTCAAAGCCCCTTTTGATGCAATGTATGCAGGATTATTAGGAAAACCAAATTCAGCATTAATGCTTGTGATGTTTATAATTGAACCAGAATGATTTTTTTTCATTTGCCTCAGGACTTGTTGAGTGAATAAAAATGCCCCTGTAAGATTAACATCTAATGTTTTATTCCAGGACTCCACTGGATAGTTCTCATAGTTCTTTGGGATAGTGATTCCTGCATTATTTATTAGAACGTCTATTCTCTTATTGGTTTTAATAATCTTAGCGCATGTTTTTTTTATTTCATTCAATTTTGTTATATCACAGCGGATGTCAAATAAATGATGGCGTTTTTTTGATTTGTTAAATGTTTTATCAATACAATAAACAATGGCGTCTCTTTTTGAAAATTCTAGTGCAAGAAATTCACCAATTCCCTGTCCACCTCCAGTAATGATAACTACTTTATTTTTAATTGAAAATATCTCCTCACTCATAATGAACGACAGTCAATCACAAATATAATAATACTTGTGATAAATTCAACTATGAACAGATATCTATAGTAAAGGTTTTGAGGGATATGATTATTTTAAAAATTAGATTTCAACATGACAGAAATTAACTTTTCAGATGAGATAAATACAATATTTGATGATAGTATTAAGGTAATCTCTCAAACAAAAAGCTTATCCGAAAAACTCAATGAATCCGCAAACAGAATTATTTCATGCATACAAAATAATGGGAAAGTAATTTTATTTGGTAATGGAGGGAGTGCTGCTGATGCACAGCATATGGCTGCAGAATTAATTGGAAGATTCAAGATTGAACGTCATAGTATACCAGCTATTGCACTAACCACTGATACGTCAATAATCACATCAATTGGGAATGATTATGATTTTGATGAAATTTTCTCACGACAGTGTGAATCATTAGTAAATCAGCACGACATAATTATTGCAATATCAACTAGTGGAAATTCAAAGAATATCATTAATGGGGTAATAAAGGCAAAAGAGAATGGCTCATTTGTAATAGGATTAACTGGAAAAACTGGTGGAAAACTAGAAGCAGTAGTTGATCTACTTCTTAATGTACCATCTAATGATACTGCAAGAATACAAGAAGGACATAGAATTATTATTCATTCCCTGTGTCAATTAGTAGAAAAAAATATGTGAGTGATTTTCAGGAATTAATTATCTTTCCGTAAATTTTTCCGGAAGCAAGTTCAGTGTTTTGTATTGCATCTTCAAAATTTCCTGGACGGAAAAAACTTTCTCGGAGATTAATAAAAAATATTTTATTGTCTTTATTATTTTCCCATGCAAATTCTTTAACGATAGAACCTAAAGCCCCAATACTAATGTGATCTTCGACAACAAAAATTTTCTCAAAATTTTTGAAAATCTGAGATAGAACATCCTTGTCGATTGGTTTTAAGAATCTCATATTGTAAACTGCATGTGAAAAAGATTTCTCAGAAAGTTTTGCTGAAACATTCAAACAAATATCTAACATTGTTCCATATGAGAGAATTGCGACATTATCTCCTTTAACAATACATTCATTTTTTCCCCAGACGAATGGATCCCTGTTGATACTCATTGATTCAGAATTTGAATCTCTAATGTAGAGTGGACCATCCAATTTGGAAATATTATCGAGAACTTGTAAAGTTTCTGTTAAATCAGAAGGTGCAACTACGGTCATATTAGGAACTAATCGCATCAATGCAATATCTTCAATTGCTTGATGGGTTGGACCGTTAGCAGTACCATTTGCAGTTGCAGAAAGTCCGTTGAATGTTCCAACTAAAACTGAAGGAAGACTTGGATAACCTAAGTCTGTTCTTATAAATTCAAATGCACGCATTGTTAAAAATGCAGACATTCCATGCATTATTGGTAAAAAACCTAATTTCGCTAATCCTGCACCTATACCAATTAAATTTTGTTCTGAAATACCAACATCAATAAAATTTTGATTTAATTTTTCCGGGATGTTCCTCAATGAAACTCTATTTTCTGCCGTAAGTAAAACAATCTTTTCATTTTTTTCGATCATTGATAGAAGTTTTGATTCGTAAGGTTCCATTTTGATCATTATTTTTTTGTGCTTTTCATATCTAATATTTTATTGAACTCTTCTAATTCTTCTTCATTAAAGTTACCAAACCAGAACTTGGAATTATCTTCCATAACTGGAATTCCATTACCTCGTACAGTATTAGCAATGATAACTTTAGGTTTGTGTAAGGCATTATTAGATATCTTTTCAAATGTATTTTGTATATCATTAACATCATGACCGTTACACAATAATGTTCCCCATCCAAAAGCTGAAAATTTGTCCTGAAGTGATTCTAATGGAATTAATTCTTCTGTCTTGAGGTTTGCTTGTCTAAAATTTCTATCGACAATTACTATAAGATTATCAAGATTGTAGGCATTTGCAATTAAAATTGATTCCCATACGGAGCCTTCATTCAATTCTCCATCGCCTAGAACCACAAAAATTTTGTTACTAATTCCGTTTAATTTAGAGGCAAATGCCATTCCAACACCGATTGATATTCCATGACCCATT
>CAYVWD010000010.1:0-5317 GCA_964455405.1 uncultured Candidatus Nitrosopelagicus sp.
ACTCTATGTGGATGGCTAGTTGGACTGATGTTTTAACTCAAAAAAGAAAATATGTTTGGCTTGCAGATACTGCTGGAATAAAACAAGATAGAGATAGAGCAAAGTATGACAAGGCAAAAAAGCTTGCAAATGAAATTGATAGAGTTAAGGATAAAATTGTCAAAGATATGCAGGATAAAGACGCAAAAGTTAGACGTATCTCTACTGCATGCTATCTGATTTATCGTACAGCCATGAGGGTTGGAGATGAGAAGGATCCAGAGGAAGCAGACACCGTAGGTGCAACAACACTACGAAAAGAGCACATCAAATTGAATGGTGATTCTATTGAATTTGATTTCTTAGGAAAGGATAGTGTGAGATGGCAAGAAACAGTCCAAGCAAAAGGTCATGATAAACAATTTCATGATAATCTAAAAGAACTTGTATCAGCAAAAAAAGATACAGATGAGATCTTTGATCAGATTACATCACGACATGTTAACTTGTATTATTCTGGTGTTGTGAATGGTTTAACGGCTAAAGTGTTTAGAACGTACTTGGCGTCTAGTGTTGTATCAAAATATCTTCGAGAGAATGGAGATGTTAAAAAATCAACTCCTGCTGAAAAATTATACCACGCAAAATTAGCAAACCTTGAGGCAGCTACCATGTGTAATCATAAAAGAACCATCCCAAAAACATTTGAGCAGACACTTCAAAAGAAGATTGACATATTAAAAACAGTAGAGAAAACAACCCCATGGAAGAACAAAGAGGAAGCCCTGAAAAAAGCCGAGTCTGCCAAACCAAAAACTAATGCACAAAAGGAAAAACAGAATGAGAGAATCAAGAAAGCAAAAATTCAGATTAGAAAAACAAAGCAAAAACACAAAGAGCGTGTGGAGAAATTAAAGCTACAAGTGGATCTTACAAAAAAGACAAAAGACTACAATTTAGGCACGTCATTACGAAATTACATTGATCCTAGGATTTTCAAATCATGGACTGACGATGTAGGTGCAGAATGGGAAAAGCTATACACAGCGGCACTACAAAAAAAATTCCTTTGGGTAAAATCAGAGAACGCGTCTTGGAATCAAGTTTCAAAGCACTACTAACCTATAACATTTAATTGCGAATAATCTTCATGCGTATTTATGCCGGGGTAGCTCAGCCTGGTTAGAGTGCCAGTTCCAATGGTAGCTCTGACGATCTTCCATAGAAGGCAATACTCATAATCTGGAGGTCGAGGGTTCGAAACCCTCCCCCGGCACTACAATTTTACTTTTAACCTTTCGCTAATCCAGATTTTATAATTTCAAGTGCTTCTATTGCACGTTCAGGTTTCGGTAACTGGATCATAAAGATTTTCTCCGGAGATTCTTTTGACGCTATTGCAAGCATAGTATTTTCAGCTAACATCTCAAAAAACTCTACATTTTCATTTGCGTTTACTAAAATATTTTCCTTGATATCTCCATATGAAAAAGTAAGTAACATTTCAACAAAGACGTGACCTAATCCATCCTGAAGTATGTTAAGATTTGTGTCAACTGCTAAAGGCTTTCCCGCAACTTTAGATAATATATAATCAAACTTTTTTCCGTCAAATTCTATGCATGGTACACCTTTCCCTTCAAAGTCTTGAATAGAAAGTTCTTTGTGAGATTTTGCTCGAAAGTTATCTAGTTCTTTACTTGACAATTTACTTCTTTGTTAGTTTTGGTATTATTCTATCGCTAGCTTTTACCAAAAACGGTGAGATGAATGCAGTAATAATTGCTATCATACCAATTAATGGGAATAAGAAAGCGCTTACAACTCCTGCATCAACTCCAACCTTAATTATTATAATAGAAAATTCTCCACGTGGGGCAGCCAATGTAAATGCTGATCTTAATGATTTGCTTCTTGGTTGCCTGAAAATGAAGTTACCTAGCATATTACCACCAAATTTCATGCCCATAGCCACTGCAATTAGTGCAATGGCTATGAAAATATAATTTTCAAGATGACTAATATCCATTAATGCTCCTACTGAAACAAAGAAAATTGCTACAAACATATCCTTTATTGGACTGGATAAAATTTTAGAAACTTCTGCTGATTTAGATTCTGCAATTAATACACCTGCTAGGAATGCACCAATTGCAACTGAAAGCCCAACAACGTTTGCTAAAAGTGCATAACCAAAACATACTCCCAAAACACTAAACAAAAGAATTTCCCTATTCTGTGCACTAGCAACCTTATCTACCAATTTTGGAATTGTTCTAATTCCAACTGTAAAAGTTCCAACAATTAAAATTGTTGCAACAACAACCACAGCAACTATACCTTCAATTGATACATTCCCTACAAGTGCAATTGATTCTAAAGATGCGATTAAGATCACGGCGATAACGTCTTCTACAATTAGAATTCCTAAAACCAGTATGGATGATTCTCTTTTTATCTTTCCAGCTTCTTCTAGAACCTTAACTATAACGGCAGTACTACTAATTGATAATGCAGCTGCCAAAAATAACGAGTCCATAAATTCTAATCCAATCATAGTACATACATAGAATACAAGAATTAGTGTAAGAAACAGACCTAAGGTTCCAACTCCTATTGCTACCTTACCTATGGAACGAATCTTAGCAAACGGGAATTCAATTCCAATTACAAATAGTAAAAGAATAACTCCAATCTCAGCAAACACGTTAAGGGCTCCAATATCGGATAGAATTCCTGCTGTTTCAACACCTTCCCCACCTCCACTATCCGAGAGAAATGGTGCCCAAAGTGGAGAAAGTGGTCCAATTAGCATTCCTGCGAAAAGATAACCAATTATCAATGGCTGTCTAATTTTGAAAAAAGCCAGCGTGACAATTCCCGCAAGAATCATGATTATTGCAAGATCTGTTACAAATGCATCCTGTGGTAATTGTAAAGGATTGATCTTATCGATGATTTCCCAAAGACCACCGCTAATTGAAGATGACTCATTGCTGCCTGATTCAGCCTGCAGAAAAAAATTTTGCATCTATTGGTAATATTATGAATTCGTTATAACAATTGTCAAGATAACGCCTTTATTTTCAAAATATTTCACCAATATAGACCTGGGATGATGATCAGAGTGTCTGATTTATGAAGAAATAAGCTCTGGGGTATCTGACCAGTTGGTAATTTTAAAAGAACCACTGCTATATATGGTACGGTACTATACGGTAATACATGATAGAATGTACATATTGTAAACGTGGTTTTGTCGATAGTATGAATGGATTAGCTGAAAAAACATTCCATGAATTACTCCACGAGCCAGAAACAGTCAACAACTAAACTCGACAAATCCTATTTTATTTTAGCCTGCACTTTTTAACTTAGTAAAAATCCATGAAAGGTTATGGTAAGGAAAAAAATCGTGAAAAAGAATACTAAACGAAAACAAAATTTAAAAAAACCAAAGGCAAAAAAAGAACCAAGTTCATTACAATTATTCAATAAAGTATCTGCAGTTTCAGAATCTACAAAAACTATATCAAATGAGATCAAAAATATGACAAAAATTTTCAAAGAAAATCAAAGAATTCTAGTGGCAATGAATAACATGATTGATACATTAAGCTCATCTATAGTTCAAATTCAAAAACAATCAAAGCAGATTAATATTATTGAAGAGGATACTGAACGCCTTTTCTCTGACCTAAATCAGATGAAAGGAAATACAAAGATAGTAACAAAACTAAACGAACAAACTATCAAACTTGAAGAAAAGATCAAGAATATAGAACAAAGTCACAAATCAACATCTAAAACAGATGAATTAGTTCAAACGGTTTCAGATAGTCTTGACTCAATAAGAAATAATTCAAGAGTGATAATGAAAGTAGCTGATAGAGTGGATGATCTGAAAGATGAAATTAAAATTGTAGCCAAACAAGCTGGATCTTCATCAGGTATAACGGAACAAATAGATGATCTAAGAAACAGTATCAAGTCAATTTCAAACAGAACTGGCGACATAGGTAAAGATATGTCAAATGTCAAAAATGAAATTCTAAAGACATTCAAATCTGAGATTGAAGAAAAAATTTCTGGATTAACAAATCTAATTAATAGATCTGATTCATTAGCCTCAGAATTACATAAGAAAACTGACAAAGCCGTACAGGAAATGGAAGGAATAAGAAGCACCACAAGTAAAGCATCAGATGATAACTCAAAAGAAGTTTTAGCATTGTTGAAATTATCTGAATATCAATCAGGTATACGCATGAGAGCAGAGTCCAAATATGGTGGGATTCAAGATATAGAAATAATGACTACTGATACGACAAACATCATCAACTTGTTTGATAAGTTGTCTATAGAATCTAATGAAAAAATACCTTTACCACATGAAGTGAGACAGTGGTCTGTTGGAAAGATCTTTGACTGTGCAGATAAATGGGAATTACGATTTTCTGAAGTGTTCCAAATACTAGTAGATAATCTTGGAAAGGAACTACTTAAAGAAGCAATTAGAATTCAGCAAGTACGTGATATTTTTGGAATTAGAGCTGTTGATGAAATAAGAAGTGAACTAAATATTTCCTAAACGTCGTTTGAAACATCATATTCTTTTAATTCTTGTTTCTTCTTGTTAAGTACAGCAAATATTGCTAAGATTGCAGCAATCCAAATTGAAGTGAATATTATGTTTGAAAAACTAACATACATGTATGGAACTGCGTCTGCAAGATTTTCTTGTATTATGGCACCTCTTTCACGTATGTCTGTCATGCCAGTGTGGTATGCAGCACTATCTGTTGGAACAGCAGTAATTTTTTCAGCACTAATTATCATTGTATCCAGATCAGTTTGAATTCTTACAAAATTTGTAGTGTCTGTTGGAAATATCCAAACTGGATTTCCTTCTGCAGGAAGATGCATTTTGATTGCATTAAGGTCTACCAAGATTGATTGTGGATTAGATGATGCCATAACTCTGTCCAATAAACCCACTGACATATCAAGTGGATAGACATCACTGTTGTAACCTGCAAATGCCATGTATGCACCAATTACAATTATCGCAAAGATTCCGCCAACTGCTAATTTGTAAAAGTGATTTGCCATTTTTTCTTCCTTTGTTATTTTATAATCGATAGACTTTGGTCTTTTATATCTTGTATGTGATAAGCTCAGCCAAGATATGTAGAAGAACCCCACTGCTTGAAGACCGATTATAGGTACAAAAATTGGATTCTTAGAAAATATGGCAATAAATATGCCTAATATTCCATATATGGCAAAAAACATTTCAAGCAGTGTAGTTTTTGAGAATGGTAAATTGTAGGCCTTA
>CAYVWD010000011.1:0-8245 GCA_964455405.1 uncultured Candidatus Nitrosopelagicus sp.
CAAGATCACCTAAAAGGTGCAAACGTGGATTACATTGAGAGTCTAATGGGCTCTGGATTTAAGATTAACAATCCTAATGTAACAAAATCATGCTCATGTGGCTCTTCATTTAGTACTGAGTAACAAAATCATTTTTTCAATTTTTTATATTTTTCAGACCACAGAGCAGCTAAGCGTTTATAAATCTCAAATATTACACTCAAATCATGAATTATAAGGAGATGAATAATAATTGCCATACACAGGCATTGACAAGTATCACGTAAAACAATCATTCGAAGATGATGGACTTGAAGAACGAGCAGATATAATCGGTGCAATATTCGGTCAGACTGAAGGTCTTTTAGGACCTGAAATGAATCTGAATGAATTACAGCGAGTATCTAAAGTAGGTAGAATTGAAGTAAACGCATTCAATACAGAAAATACTACAAAAGGTGATGCACTGTTGCCAATGAGTACAGATATTGATACATGCTCATTAATTGCTGCTGCAATAGAAAGTATTGATAAAGTTGGACCATTTGATAGTATTTTCAAATTGGACGCAATAGATGATGTTCGCGCATCTAAAAAAGAAGACATAGTAAAACGTGCAAAGGAGATTAAACAGAAATGGGCTACTAACTCGGTTAGTGAAGGTGACGAAATGCTAAAAACAGTTCACGAAAACAATTCTGATAAAATTACTACATATGGACCAAAAAAACTACATTGCAGTACCGGAGTATTTGATTCTCCTTGGATAATTCTAGTTGAAGGAAGAGCTGATATCATCAACCTTTTAAGAGCAGGCTATGATAATGCACTTGCATTTGAGGGTGGACGCATAGATGAATCAATCAAAGAATTATGTAATAAAAAGGACAGAGTCATAGCATTTTTAGATGGAGATAGAGCAGGTGGATTTATTCTAAAAGAATTAAAATCTGTGGTCCACGTTGACATTGAACTTAGGGCTGATGAAGGTATAGAAGTTGAAGAATTGACCCCTAAAAGAGTTGATGAGATTCTTAGTCCTATCGCTAAACAAGTGACGCAAGAATTAGATGAACCATCATTAAAGAACGATGATGACAGTCCCCTTGCAGCAATATGTAAATCAAAATATTCTGACTTAAATGAATCATTAGAGGCTATTGCAATTGATGCAGATGAAAATCAAGTCTTCAAAGTTCCTATAAGTGAATTAGTTCAAAAAATTTCCGGTCAATCAGGAATCAAATATCTGATTTTAGACGGTATTATCACACAAAGATTATTTGATGCAGCAAAAAATGTTGCAGTTGAGTATATTATTGGACACAGAATAGCGAAACTTGCGCACACCGACGGTGTATCACTAAAAACATTTAGAGATCTTGGTATTGCTTAATCTTAATGACTGATCTAAAGACACAACACCTTCTTACACTATCGCATCTTTTTTCAAAAGGTGGTAAACATAATTTTGTTACTATTACAACTGCATTACTTGGAAAAAATATTGGTAAATCACAGCAGGCTGCTTCACTACATTTGAAGGAGTTAGAAAAGGGTGGTTATATTGAACGAATTTATCACGGACGAACATTCTCAGTTAAGATAACTCATAAGGGCTATTCAGAAATTTCAACATTATATCATCTATTATCAAAAAGCATCTCAATATCACCTTCATATTTAGAATTAAAAGGAAAAATTGTCTCGGGAATGGGTGAGGGTGCATACTACATGTCTTTGAAAGGATACACCAAACAGTTCAAATCAAAATTGGGGTATATTCCATTTCCTGGAACACTAAATGTGAAATTAAGTGATGAAAAATACGTTCAAACAATAAATCATCTATCAGAAGAAACTGGAATAAGAATAGACTCCTTTTCTGACGGCAAAAGAACATTTGGTTGGGTTAAGTGTTTTTCAGGTATTATTAACAATAAGGTTGAGTGTGAGCTCATAATACTTGAGCGAACACATCATGACAATTCTATAATCGAATTCATTTCGAAAAAGAATATCAGAAAATCATTACAGTTAAAGGATAATTCAACCGTTAAAATAAAAATTCCAATAACAGAATAATAATTTAGATGTCATGAATATCATCTCCATATTCCTCTCGAATGCCGGAACTAGATGTTTTAGGAATTGGAGATTCTAATCTTGCTACTGTAACATCCAAATTTATTTTTCTACATCCCTCCTTAATGAATTTCTCCTGATGAATTTGGTCATAACCTAAGGCAATTATCTGAGGTTTAATCAAATCGACAGTCTTGAAAATGTCTTCTTCATTGCCAATGATACATAAATCGACCATAGATAATGATGAAACTAATTCCTGTCTTGCTCGTGCATCATGTAACGGTTCACGCTTCTTCATTTTCAAAACTGTTTTATCAGTAGCAATTACTACCACTAAAAAATCGCCCAGTTTTTTTGCTTCCTTTAATGTGTGTATATGTCCTGGGTGTATTATATCAAAAACACCCCCTGCTAAAACAATCTTTAGTGATGGATGCTGTCGTAAAAATGTCAGAAATTCTTTGTTTGCTTCACCCATACCACTTTCATTCATGTACACTCAAATATTTTGTCTAATTTCAACTCATCGTTATCACATTTTTGGGTCAAAACCTTTTGCAATGCGTAATGCATCGACTAATCCATCTGCATATCCTATACTCAAAACTGCATATTCTTTTTTTCCTTCTTTTAGAAAATTTTCTGCATCATCAATGTACAACTTTGCATTTATCAAAACATCTTCATACTCCTTGATATTTTCGTACTGAGGTTTGATCTCATCCAATGCCTCACGAACCCTCGGAACATATTTTTCAATCATCTGCTCAGAAACATCCTTAACACTTGTAGAGTTATCCAATGGTTCATCTACACATTCTGTAACCATCTTAATTGTATCAGATTCAGTAAAATGTAGACTTCCAGGTATGATTATACTGTGTGGGGGCTCTCCAAATTCTTTTTTTCTCAGGTTTGATATTTTACCAGATGTAATACTCTGATCACTTTTTCCAATTCTTGATGCAATAATTACAAAAGTGTTTACTGAAATAATTTTTCCCTTTTGAGTTTTTTCCACCTCTAGTAACAAAGATAGGGCATCATGCGGTGATAAGAAAAATGATTTGTCTTCGTTATATTCAAGTAAAATTACTGAATGTAAATTGTTTAACAAATTATGAAAGATTGCATTGTATGGTGTGATCATTGATTTTGGATCACTCATTATAGTTAAAATTTTTCCAACTTTGTAGTAATGTAATCCTGCCTCACCAATTAATGAAGAAACAATTGAAGAGGAATGAATGGTCTTTGTTTCTATATTATCTTTGATTGCCCTCGTCTTTAACTCTAAATGTGTTGTTGCAATATATGGGTCTCCATATGAAATCAGAGCTGTTTCTTTCTTTTTTGCATTCTCGAGAATCTCTTTACCGTCTTCAACCAACCAACGTTTGGCAATTTTAAATTCCCCGTTGCATATAACTTCTAATTCCTTTTTTTCAGCTACTGTAATTGGGCTAGTAAATGATTCCAAATATACAACCTCCGCATTTTTTATTACAGATAATGTCCTATCAGATAATTCTGAAATTCCTGAAACTCCAAGTCCTATGAACCACAGCATCATTTCGGTTATATTTTTACAATATTTATAATATAATCAGTAATGATGTTATAATCTAAGAATCGATGATTGTTATGAATGCAATTGAGGTTAATTCTCTTGTAAAACAGTTTGATAAATTCACAGCAGTGAATGATATTTCATTTAAGGTGGAGGAAGGTGAGATTTTTGGGTTTCTTGGACCAAACGGAGCCGGAAAAAGTACTACAATGATGATTCTGACTACATTGTTAAGACCGACATCAGGAAGTGCATCAGTACATGGGTTCAATGTTGCAACGCAAGCAAAACGTGTTAGAGAGAATATTGGGTTTGTGCAACAAGAAATTGGTGTTGATGAATATCTTACTGGAAGAGAAAATTTACTTTTTCAGTCAAGAATAAGTAGAATTCCAAAGGATATAGTCCAATCTAGAATTAACGAAGTCATAAACCTAGTTGAACTAGAAGAAAAACAGAATGAGGCTGCAATAACGTATTCTGGTGGAATGAGAAAGAGATTAGATATTGCATGTGGCTTAATACATAGACCTAAAGTGCTTTTTCTTGACGAACCTACGGTTGGTCTTGATATTCAGACTAGGAGAAAAATTTGGGAGTATATAAGAAAAATTCACAAAGAGTACGGAATGACACTTTTTGTTTCTACTCACTATATGGAAGAAGCGGATAGCTTGTGTGATCGTATTGGAATTATAGATTATGGAAAAATTCAAGTCATCCAAAGACCAGAAATTATGAAAAATTCATTAGGAAACGATATGATCACATTTTCACTGATTGACGGTGATGTAAACCAGGACAAACTAATTGAAACAATTAAACAGATAGAACTTGTCAAACAAGTAGACACTAAACATAATCAAATCACCATTAAGTCATCACATTGTTTAGCAGTCATTCCTAAAATTTTTCAAATTACATCCAATATGAAAATAGAGATCGATTCATTTTCATTGAATAAACCAACACTTGATGATGTGTTTATTTCATACACGGGTCATAATTTACGAGATGACACAACAAAAAAATTCAATAAACGAAAAGAGTTCAACCTAAATAGGAGAAAGGGACTTTGATTACATCAGATACCTATACAATATTTTGGCGTGAGATGAAGCGTTATAGAAAATCAAAAAGCGGTGTAATTATTAGACTGATTCAACCAGCAATATGGATTATTGTAATGGGAAATATTTTTGCTGGTACACAACCACTCATTCAATCTGTAGGATTTGATGGTGAATACATTGAATTTATGGCACCTGGAGTAATCATACTCACTGCAATCTTCACTAGTATTTTTGGTGGAGTAAACACATTATGGGATAGAAGGTATGGTTTTATGAACAAGGCACTAACATCACCAATTTCTAGATCCTCAATAGCTCTTGGAAAAATGCTAGCAATTTCTTTAATTGCTGCATTCCAAGCAAGTTTGATTCTAGGAATTGCGTTAGTAATCGGAGTTAGTATGCCACAGTTATGGATGATAGGACCTATTATGGCTATTGTAATTCTATTTTCGATTGGTTTTTCTGGAATTTCTGTAATGGTTGCAGCTGCAGCGAAGTCACAAGAAACGTTTTGGGGAATAATTAATTTTCTAGGCATGCCGTTGTTTCTCTTAAGTCCAGCTCTATTTCCATTGGCATTAATGCCAGAATGGTTGGCATCTGTTGCAGCATTTAATCCTGTTAGTTATACTGTGATTTTGGTTCGAGAGATGATGTCTGGTTTTATCTCGGGTTGGTCTGCTTTGGTCAGTGTAGGAATTCTTGTTGCTTTTAGCATTATCATGATTGCTCTTGCAAGTTATGTCTTTACGCGTGATGTTAACAAACCATTTTGAGCCTAAACTCTATATTTTTTTGAAATCACAGGATGGTCATTTTTGACCAAAACTACAAAAAAACCTCACATGGTAGATCTTGAGTGCTTTCCAAGAGCATTTTTCGATGAAATACAAAGTAGTATACCTAGTTTTACTATTTTCAGTATTACTTGTTGGAGTCTCATTTGCCCAAAACTCTTATGCAGTAACTCACGCTTTTGAATTAGAGTGGGGATCTGCGGGAACAAAATCTGGAATGTTTTTACACCCACAACAAATTGCAATTGACTCAGAAAATAATGTCTTTGTAACTGATCGTGATAATTCAAGAATTCAGAAATTTGATGATCAGGGAAATTATATCACCTCCTGGAAGTTACAAAATTCTGAACCAGATGAAATTGGAGATCCATCTGGGATAGCAGTATCAGATGGATTTGTCTTTGTAGCAGATTCTCAATATGAAACTATTCAGAAATTTGACACTGATGGAAATTTTGTTTTAAAGTGGGGAAACGCTGGTTCTGGTAATGGTGAATTCAGAGTACCAAATGGAATTACAATCAGTGATGATAAATTTGTCTATATTGTAGATACTGGTAATAGTCGTATACAGAAATTTACATTTGACGGAGAATATGTTTCTCATTTTGGGCAAAGTGGTAAAAGAGCGGGAAATCTTGTTTCACCATTAGATATTGCAATAGGTGAAGCAGGTAATCTTTTTGTAACTGATCCCGGTAATCATAGAATTAACATTTACACAGAAGATGGTAAACTTGTGAGAGCCATTGATTCAGGTGTTGGAGGATTTAGAATATCACCATCAGGAATTATCATTGATCAAAACAATAATCTTTACATTGCTGATGAAAGAAATAATAGAATAATTCAATTCAATGAATTTGGATTTTCATATTCAATATTTGGGAAATTTGGTTTTGGTGAAGGTCAGTTTCAATTACCAAAAGATGTTTCAATCGATAATGATGGATATCTCTATGTAGTTGATGGACTAAGCCATAGAGTTCAAAAGTTTGTTACTCCACTTGTATCTGAGCAATTAATTATAGAAAAAGAGAAGATTGCTAAAGAACCTCAAATTGAGCAAGTAGAACCTTCACCTGAACCAGAGGAGACCATTGAAGAGGAAATTGAATTAGAACCAGTTCAACCAATCCCAAATGATTTCAAAAGACCGATAATATCTGTGCCTGAGGATATGATTGTTGAGGCTGAAGGAGGCATAACATCTGTAAATATTGGAAATGCGGTCGCTAGTGACGAAAGTGGTATACTTTCTTTATCAAATAACGCAGCAGATGAATTTCCATTGGGTGTATCTACAGTAATTTGGACAGCTATTGACGGCTCAGGAAATATGGCTATAGCAACACAACTCATCACAATTCAAGATACAACACCACCTTATATCGAACAACTAAAAGACATTGCATTTGAAGCAGTATCTGATACACAGAATCGTGTAGAACTTCAAACACCATCTACTTTTGATGAAGTAGGTATAATCTCTATACATAATGATGCTCCTGATGTATTTCCGTTAGGAGAGACTATTGTTACTTGGACTGTGACAGATGTTATGCAAAATCTATCCACAATGCAACAAAAAATAACTTTGGTTGATTCTACACTACCAAGAGTTGATATACCTGAGGATATTATTACGGAAGCAACCAGTATAAATGAAAATAAAATCTCATTAGTTGAGCCAAAAGTATTTGACACTGTAAAGATTGAGTCATTATCCAACGATGCACCAGAATTCTTCCCACTTGGTGAGACAATCGTAACATGGACTGTAACTGATATTGCTGGTAATGCTGCAACATCATCACACAAAGTTATCGTAATGGATTCAATATCACCTGAAATTCTAGTAAGTGATATTACTTTAGAAGCAACAATTCCTAGTGGAAATGATATAGAGTTGTCTACACCAAAAATTAATGATGTACAAGAAGTAAATATTACTAATGATGCTCCTGATGTATTTCCGTTAGGAGAGACTATTGTTACTTGGACTGTGACAGATCAATCTGGTAATATGTCAAATGAAATACAAAATGTTAGTGTAGTTGATACAACAAAACCAAATTTGGAAGTACCAAATGATGTTGAAATTGAAGCATCTGGGATTGAGACTGTGATTGATGATTTGGGTGATTCAATTGCAGAAGATAAAATTGGAATATCATCAATTACAAACGATGCACCAGAATTCTTCCCACTTGGTGAGACAATCGTAACATGGACTGCAACTGACACTTCTGGCAACTCTGTATCTGACACACAGTCAATAATTATTGAGGATACAATTAAGCCCCTAATTACAGGTCCCGAAAATATCACTTTAGAAATTACAGATGTATCAGGAATGACAGTTGATATTGGTAATGCATTTGCACTTGATCAAGTTGATAGAAATCCCAAAATCACTAATGACGCACCAGAATTATTTCAGTTAGGTAATACAATCATAACATGGATCGCAACCGATAGTTCTGATAACTCTTCATTATTCTTCCAAACTGTTACAATTATTGATACAGCAGCACCTGAAATGATTCCTCCAAATAATATTATACAAGAAGCAGAAAATATATCATCTAATTCTATAACACTTGGTAATCCCGAAACATCTGATATTGTTGATATATCATCAATTACAAACGATGCACCAGAATTCTTCCCACTTGGTGAGACAATCGTAACATGGACTGCAACTGACACTTCTGGCAACTCTGTATCTG
>CAYVWD010000012.1:0-21763 GCA_964455405.1 uncultured Candidatus Nitrosopelagicus sp.
AGACATCTGCCATAATTACAATTTTATCCCCAAAATTTTTCCGTATTTCTGAAATTGCTCTCTGAACAATACCATGATCTACAAAGGCAGAAGTTCCTTCATCATCCTTATTCTGAGGAATTCCAAAAAGCATTATAGCAGGAATTCCTAATTCTGCAATAGCATCGACTTCGTTAACGATATCAGATAATGGAAGTCTTTCTATTGCTGGCATTGATTGAATTTGTTTTTTGGTTTGAATTCCATCTTCAACAAATACTGGACAAATCAAATCTTTTGGAGATAATGATACTTCTTGTACAAGATCTCTAATTTTTTCAGTTTTTCTTAGCCGTCTAAGCCTTCTACTAGGAAAATTAGACATACATTATAGTTACTTTGATAGAATATAATTCCTAAGCAGGTATGGTTTCTTCAATATTAAATTCGTGCTCAACCAAATACTCCACTCTAGTTTTTTTGAATTCTCTAGAACTGAAAAGAATCTTGTATTAATCACCATTGATTTGTTTTTGGATTTGCCCAGCAACGTCTCCTGCTTCATCAAAAGACTTGCAATGAATCATTGAAAATACATTGTATGGCCAGTCTTGGTATACTGGTCTCTCGTAACAGTGACTTACCTGTGGGAAAGCACCAAGCTTATTTCCAACTTCACTAATCCGTTCTTTCGGAACCTTCCAGACAATCATTCCATTGGCAGTAAAACCAGCTTCCCTATGACGCAAAATTGCTGCATATCTTCTCATAACCCCAATCTCTTCATAATGATGAAGTTTTTCAAAAATTTGATCTTCTGTCATACTCAAACTTTTTGCTGCTTTTCGGAAAGGTCTATCGATTATCTCCATATCTTTTTGCAACTCTCTAATGAATTTCTTATCTTCTTCTGTCGCAACAAACTTTGTATTAGTAATTTTTTTCTTTTCTTCGGATGGTTTTATCTCATGTTTTTTGTCATCAACCATATCAAGTTTTACACCAATTTTGAATAGTTGAAGTGTGGGAAGCATTCTAGTCTTCTTAATTCCGTCTAACTTTGAAAACTTGCTAAGCTCTTCTTCCAAGTTAGATCCGGGAGGAACAGCCAAAGTGAACCAGAGATTGAATTGATGGTCCCTTTCATAGTTATGGCTAACACCAGGGTGTTTATTGATTTGATATGCAACATGTTCTAGCTTGTCAGATTCAATCTCCATTGCAACAAGAGAACTAGTATATCCCAATTTCCGTGTGTCAAAAATTGCACTAAGCTGCCGTAATACCCCTTTTCTCTTCAATTTGATTAGTCTACCTTTCACATCATCAGGTGAGATTTCAAATTTCTTTGCTATCTCATCAAATGGTTTAACAACTAGTGGAAATGTCCATTGAATTTCGTTCAGAATCTCGGTATCAAGTTTATCCATATCAGTCAATACACCAGATCTCTACTGTCAATTAAAAAATGTAACTAGCTTTCTTGAATCTATAAATATCATTCAAGATGCGCCAGAGTATTGATTGTTGATCTTCATCTAAAAGGAAATCTTGTCATTGTTGTTGGTTCTGGAAATGAGGGTATGAAAAAAGTAAGCTCACTTTTGACACAGGACTGTAAAATTCTCGTGATAAGTAGTAGTTCAAATGCCCAAATTACAAAATATACTAAACAGGGAAAAATTAAATTCAAAAAAATAAAACTAAATAATGCCAACTTACTTTCAAAATACAAACCATATCTGGTCATGGCTACTACTACTGACAGATCACTGAACAGAAAAATTGTTGAGATGGCAAGGAAGATGAAATCCTATGCATATGCGTCAGATGATCCTGATATTAGCGACTTTGCTCATCCGTCTGTGATTAATATCGCTGATACCATACAGGTTGCAGTATCAACAGGTGGAAGTAGCCCTGCTATGGCAAGAAAGATCAAAATAAAGACAGAATCTTTCTTGAAGAAAAATATCTCAAGTGAGGATATATATCAAATTAAATTGCAAAAATTCGCAAGGTTTGAGGCAAAGAAAGTACTTTCTACTCAATTAGATCGCAAAAAATTCCTTTATGCTATAATGAATGACAATCATGTAAAAGGATTATTAAAAGAAGGAAAATACAAAATTGCACAAACAAAAATAAAAAAAATGCTGAGGGAATGGTCATGAAAGAAAATATCATAAACGCACGAGTAACATTTCGAAAATCACCGATCCATGTTTTAGAAAGATTTTCTTTTTCTAGTGTTGATGAAGCATATTCATCATTTAAACAACATGCAGACCTTAAGGAATGCGTAATTTTACAGACATGTAATCGAATTGAAATTTTTGCTACAGGTAGCGAAAACGATTTTGTTCAGATAAAAAAAACATGGGCATCAATTGCTGGTTTGGAGGAAAATGCATTTACGGATAATTGCGAAGTAAGTGTAAACACTGACGTTTATGATCATCTCTTAAAATTAACTTCTGGATTAGATTCTATGGTTATAGGTGAAGAACAAATTTTAGGGCAAATAAAAAATTCAATTACTTTTGCTAGAAATGCAAAAACATCAGGTGAGCATCTGAACACACTTTTTGACAAGGCTATACGAGTAGGAACGCGTGTTAGAAACTCTACTGGCATCAGTAAGGGAAGTGTTTCAATTGGCTCTATGGCGGTAAAACTTGCGGAAGAAAATGTTGATGATATGAAATCCAAGCAAATTCTTCTGATTGGAACAGGTGAGGCAGCAGCATTAGTTGCAAAATCTTTAAACAGACGTGCATATCAATTTTCAATCTCTAGCAGAACTTTGGAGCGTTCTACATCATTTTCAAAAACTATAGGCGGTAATCCAGTTGATTTTAATGAAATCCTAAATGATTTTGGAAAATATGATATTGTGTTTGTAGCCACAACTGCACCATATTTCCTAGTAACACATGAGAGAATTAAACAGGCTTTGAGTCAGAAAAATCATGGAATGATGATCCTTGATCTCTCAAATCCACGTACGGTGGATGAAAAGGTTGCTGAATTAAGTGGCATAAAATTAATGAATATAGATCAAATAGCTGAGATTGTTGAAAAGAACATGCGTAGTAGAATTGGGCAAAAAAATTCTGCAGAACAAATAATTAAAGAAGAATTACCAATACTAGAAGCATCCATGAAAAGACTAGAAGCCGAGCCAGTTGTAAAAGATGTCTTCAAGAATATTGATTTGTTACGAATTAAGGAGCTTGAAAAAGCATTAAACATGTTAGGTGATATGGATGATGAGAAAAAGAATATAATTGATAATCTATCAAAGGCTATTGTTGAAAGTATAGTAACTACACCAATGAATAATTTAAGAAAACATACAGAGCAAGGAAATACTGAATTATTAGGTGCTGTTGAAAAATTATTTGAATATAAGAAAGATAACTAGATTACAATTTAGTGATCAAATCGCATTTCATTTGATTTTTGCTTAAATCCAATTTTTTCATAGAATTGTATTAATTCATTTTCACAATTAAGGATAGTTTTGTAGCATTTTCTTTCCTTTGCGACATCTAGTAGTGATAGTACTAACTTCATTCCAATTCCTTGCGTCTCAAATCCTTTTTTTACAACAACGTCCTCTATGTGACCCACAAACCCACCATTATGAATGAATTTTTGTTCAATAAGCAGTGTTGTGGAACCAACAACTTTCCCATCAATTTCTGCAACATGAATGACATGCTTCTCATTTTCTAAAATTCCTTTCAGAATACTTTTTGCCGAATTATGTTCTAAATTACTAGCCTGCCTGAGGTTGTCAAGTGATTCCAAAAAACCATTTTCTAGATCTGATTCGTCTATTTTCCTAATAATTAATTCAGACATTCAAACTTCACCTATTTTTTCTAAACACTCGCTTTGCTTTTTCATATGTTTCTTTATCACCAATATCGATAAATTCATTTTGTGAAACAATACTATTTACCAATTTTTTCTTTGAGATAACTTTTCGTATAACATTATCCATACCATATGACTTATTTTTTGGTATTAGTTTGAAAATTTCTGGTTCCATCACGTAACAACCCATATTGATTTTTACATTAAATTCTGGTTTCTCTTCCCACGAGAGTACCTTACCACTTGAGTTAAAGGAAGAGTAAGTCGGCGTTTCTGTATTGATAACTCCATACCTCACATTAAATTTGTATTTAAAAAGACTCATCGTAATAGTAGATTTTTTTTTATTATGCTTACGTATCATATTTTTCAAACTGAAATTATAGATTGAATCTCCATATAGACAAACAAATGTGTCATCAATGAATTTTTCAGCAGTTTTTAGTTGTCCAGCTGTAGCAAGTGGTTTTTTCGATATCGCATATTCAATTTTTACACCAAATTTTGCACCATCTTTAAAGTAGTCTTGTATTTTTTTTCGTTTATAGCTAACACAAAGGACAATTTCTGTCAAACCATTTTTTTTTACCCAATCTATGAGATGTTCTAAAATTGGTTTTTTATCTAATGGAAGCATTGGTTTAGGAAGAGAATTTGTGTATGGTCGTAATCTAGTTCCAAATCCACCCGCTAAAATTATTGCCTTCATGAATTTGTATTCAGTTTTGAGTGGTATTTATGTTAAATTACACAATTTTTAGTGACCTAAGTAATTTTAGAAATTTTTTTGATTATATCATTTGGCCTCTCACCAAAAATTAAAATCATTGGCTCCTTACCCATATCTCCTTTATGATAAATTATGTCAGGAATTTTTGTTTTAATTGCATGACTTATTCCCCATTTTATAGATAAACCTTCTTCCTGTTTTGATTTTTTAGGTTCTTTATTTCTATCATAATGTAGTACGGTTAATCCACAATTACGTGCTTTAGAGATAATTCTAGGATCAAATTTTATATTAAGAGCAGAACAAATGTTTGGAAATTTTTTGTTAACTTCAATTAATGCAGTTCCAACATGGCGTGAACCACCATATGTAATTTCGCCTGCAGTAATAATTTCTTTACCAGACTTTACTAATCTACCAGATACTCCTAAAACATCTTGTATTTTTTTTGGCTTTCTTTTAGAAAAAACAAAATTTGATTGGCATTCGGGGATCATCTTATAGATATTTCTAATCTGTTTGAAGTCATTTATTGAATTGACTAATTCCGCTTTTCCATTTAAAATTGGAGTGTGCGTTATTCTGATACCTTTTCCAATTTTTTTCGAATCTCTAATAGAATCGTAGACATATTTTTTTGCAATTTTTACAGATTGTTTTATTGTATATTGTTTGGCAAGTAATACAGCTAAACAGGCAGAATAGTTACAACCACTTCCATGGTTTTTAATTGGAATAATTTTTCCTCCAATCTTATACTCTTTACCTCTTTCTAATATGTAATCAGATATTTTATTTTTTGATATTGTTGCACCAGTTACAATGACAGATTTTGCACCAAGCATTTGAATTTTTTTTGCAGCGTTTTTTACATTCGATGTTTCAGATAAAATTTTTGCTTCGTATTTGTTTGGTGTAATTATATCCGCCAATGGGACTATCATTTTTTTATAATTAATCAGGGCATTTTTTTTCAAAAGTAGGCTACCAGTAGTTGATTTTATGATGGGATCTACTACAATCGGAATCTGACTATGCCTAAATTTTAAATGAATTACTCTAATTAAATCTGAATTGTAAACCATGCCAATTTTTACTGCATCTATATGAAAATCTGACAAAATCGAGTCTAGTTGTGATTTTAAACTTTTTTTAGAAACAGGTTCAATATTCAAAACTTTTTTTGTATTCTGACTAGTGATAGCAGTTATGACAGTAAATCCATATGCATTAAAATTCAAAAAAGTCTTGATATCACTTTGGATACCTGCACCTGAAGATGGGTCTGAACCTCCAATAGTTAGAATATTCATAATGATCGGATTCTAAACGACTGTTTAAATTTACCAGAAGGACTATAACCATTATGACGACACAGATGACCTCAGCTCGACGTGGTGTGGCAACTGATGAGATGAAACAAGTTGCAAGAGATGAAGATGTAACATTGGATTGGCTTGTACCAAAAATTGCAAGCGGTTCTATCATTATACCGAGCAATAATGTTAGATCACAGACAATTCATAATGTTGGTATTGGAAAAGGCATGAAAACCAAAGTTAATGTCAATATTGGAAGTTCAACACTAAATGTTAACGTTTATTAAGAAATTGAAAAAGCCAAGGTTGCTGTAAAATATCATGCTGACACAATAATGGATCTGAGTGATGGCGGAGATGTCGGCAGCATAAGAAGAGCTCTGTTGGATGCAGCACCAATAACATTTGGCACTGTTCCAATATATGAAGCGTATAATTTTGGTGTTGAAAAACACAAGAATCCATTAGACATTACAGAGGATGATTATCTTAACGCATTTGAAAACAATATAAAAGATGGAGTTGATTATACCACAATTCATTCTGGAATAACAAAAGAAATTGCAAAACGTATTTTGAAAGTTGAGAGGTATGCAGGTGTTGTTAGCAAAGGCGGAACTATTACTGCTGCATGGATGCTAAAATATGATAAGGAAAATCCATACATAACTCATTATGACTATATGATTGAGTTAGCACAAAAATATGATGTAACATTTAGTTTAGGCGATGCACTACGACCAGGCTCAATCTTAGATTCACATGATGAGCTTCAAGTTCAGGAAATGATCAATATTTCAAGGCTAGCAAAACGTGCTAATGAAAAAGATGTTCAAGTTATGATTGAAGGACCTGGGCATGTTCCACTTAATGAAGTTGCAGCCAATGTTAGACTTGCTAAATCACTTATTGGGGATGTCCCATATTATGTTCTCGGTCCATTAGTAACTGATGTGGCGTCTGGTCATGATCATATTGCCAGTGCAATTGGTGCTGCTGTATCTGCTAGTGAAGGTGTTGATTTACTATGTTATCTAACACCATCAGAACATTTAGCATTACCAAATGCTGATGAAGTTAAAGATGGACTAATTGCATACAGAATTGCAGCACATGCAGGTGATCTAGTCAAACTTCGAGATAAGGCAATCAAATGGGATATGAAAATGACTGAAGCTAGAAGGACATTAGATTGGGAAAAACAATTAGCACTTTCAATTGATCCTGAAAAAGCAGCAAAAATTCATGGAAGAACGGGTCAGCATCCAGGAAATAATGTACCATGTACAATGTGTGGTGGCGCATGTGTCTATCTAATGCTCCCACAACAAAGAAAATATGAGAAAAACACAGAGTTACAACACACTGAATAACACTTTTTCTAAATTTGGTACAGTATTGAATTCTCCTAACTGCTTAATATCAATCCATCTAAATTCAGAATTTTCCCAATTTAGTGTAATTTTATTTTTGGTTGTTTTAAAAAAAAATGGGTATATTACCCATTGCTGATTTTTATAATTTGATGATTGAACAGTTATCGCATTATTTGATTTGATCAAAATAATGTCTTCGGAATTTATACCTACTTCTTCAAAAATCTCTTGTTTTGCTCGTTCAATTGGCAGTTCACTATTTTCAATGATTCCACTAATTCCAGACCACAATCCCTTCATGGATGAAACTTGGTTACTACGTTTGAGAATTAAGATTTTGTTATTATGATTCAGAAATGATGTGACGATTCTAGTTTCTCTCATTAATTTTTCATTGTGTTAACCATCTTTGTTAGTTTTTTATATGATTTTTCTAAATTGATATTTTCTGAGAGCTTTTCTTTATTAGAATTAATATATGTTACAATTTCATGACCATTTCCCTCTTGCGCCGAACTGAGAAGACGACCAATATCTTTCCAAAACTCCTCGGCAACTCTTCTAATTTCAGGGTTGGAGATTATAGTTTCAATTAATTCCGGTGATTCTGTTAGTATGCTTTCTGCAATAATTTTTTGTGCTTTGAATGTGGTACCCGCCATTTTTTCAGTTAGTAAGATTTTATCATCCTTTGCTAAGATATTTGCAAATGCTATATTGATTAAATGTGTTAATCCTAAAATAATTGCAATTTTTTTGTCATGCTCATTAGAATCAATAGTTACAAAATCTGCTTCAGGAAACAAATATTTTGCAACTTCTAATTCCTTTTTTCCATCTTTAATTGGAATTGATATAATATTTTGTTTTTTTACTCCTTTTGCACCTGGTCCAAACATAGGATGTATACATACAGGACAAACTTTTGCAGGTATTTTTCCAAGTGCAGCTGCAGTTTTTGATTTCTGCGATGTGATATCTATCAAGTAAGATTCACGTCTCATCTCTTTCGCAATTAATCGAATAATTTCTGGTGTTTTCTTTGTTGGGGTTGATAATAGTACATACTCTGTATTTAAAATTGCACTAATGAGAGATTCAGCTTTTTTAATATTAGTTGGAATTGCATTTTCTATATCAAAACCTGTAACATCAAATCCTTTTTTTAGAAAATAACCTGCAAGCCATTTTCCCATCTGACCCCCTGCACCAATAATAGCAATTTTTGGCATCACATATCATTAATTCTTGCTTTTAATATGTCCATGCCTTGCATAATTTCTTCCTCCCCAACACATGCAGAGATTCTGAAAAAATGTTTGTAATCACCAAATGCATTACCAGGGGCTATTGCTAATCCATGCTCAAGTAAACGTTCTGCTAGCTCCGATGTATTAATTTTAGTTTTTGTACGAGCAAAAATGTACATGGCACCGTCAGGCATTTCGAATTCTAGATCCATATCACGCGCTAATTTAGATAAAATGTCTAATCTCTCACGCGTGATTTTGGCATTCTGACTCGTATCTTCGTTGATGGATTTCATTGCTACAAACTGGATGGGCTCTGAAACGTTTGTTAGGCAAAGTGATTGTAATTTAGACATTTTTTCAATAATCTCATTTGAGCCGATGACATAACCAATTCTATATCCAGTCATCGAGTGTGATTTTGAAAATGATTGTGTGACTATAGATTTGTCATAGTGGTATGATAGTAGACTCTTCCAGTTTTGATTGGAATAATTACTATAAATCTCATCACTTAAAATAAAAAGATCGTTCTTTTTTGCAATTTCAAAAATTGAATCTTGTAGTTCATTTGATAAAATCTTACCAGTAGGATTATTTGGATAATTTAAGACAATCATTCTTGTATTTTTGTTAATAGAGGAATTGATATCTTCTACTGAGGGTTCCCATTTATTTTCAAGTTTTGTTTTAATTGAACGAATTTTAATACCTGCATTAATTGCACATTGTCTATATGCTGGCCATGCTGGTTCAATTATGATTACCTCATCACCATGATTGAGTAGAGTGGAAAATGCTAGAAATACACCAAATCTTGCACCAGGAACAATCATCACGTTACCTGAATGTATTTTACATCCAAAGTTATTATTTGCAAATTCTGCTATAGAATCACGGAATTCTGGAATACCCTTAACCGGTCCATATTTTCCAAAACCCCCATCATAGATTTCTGAAAGTGAATTGCGTACTTTTTTTGGTGGTTTGAAGTTAGGCTCTCCAACTTCTAAATGTATTATTTTTTGCCCTTTACGCTCCAATTCTTTTGCTTTCAGAAAAATTGTAAGATGTGTTTGTGATTCAGATGATTGTACTTTTACCGATTCGTTTAGCAGAAAATTTAGAAAGCGAGTTGCAAGCGACTGTTCAAATCCCATTTTGTCGCACAACTCCATCATCTTGTTTCTTAACTCATCTTCTCTGGTTTCATCTGTAACACTAAGACCATGTTTAATTTTTAAATTTCCAATCTCTTTGGCAATTTCAGTTCTAGATTTGAATAATTTGAGCATATCACTTGTGATTTTCTCCATCTCATTACGGAGTTTTTCTATGTCAGACATAGTTATAGTACGGGCTTAATCAAGCCACTTAGTAATGCATGGTCAGCCAATGTTAATGAAACTAGGGAATCGACAACAGGTGGTGCTCTTGGAACCACACATGGATCATGCCTACCACCAACTTGCAATTTGATGTTCTTTTTTGTTTTTACATTTACAGTATCTTGATATTTTGCAATCGATGATGCAGGTTTGAACGCAACGCGAAAAACTATCGGCATTCCATTTGAAATACCACCTAATATTCCACCTGAATTGTTAGTTTTTGTTATTATTTTTCCATTCTTAATGATGTATGGGTCATTATTTTCTGAGCCAAATTTTTCCGAGCCGGCAAAACCTGAACCAAATTCTACTCCTTTAACAGCCGGAATGGAAAATATAGCGCTACTGATATCTGATTCTAATGAACCAAATATTGGTTCACCCAGACCTACAGGAATATTAGTTGACACTGATTCAATAACACCGCCTAATGAATCACCTTTTTTTCTAGCTTTAAGTATAGCTTGCTCCATCTTTTTAGCAATAGTTTTTGATGGGCATCTAACAACATTTGAGTAAATTGCTTTAAGCATTTTTTTATCAATCTGCTTACCCATTTCCACTTTTCCAATTTTACATGTGTATGAATTGGTTTCAACTCCTAATTGCTCTTTTATCAACTTCCTTGCAATGGCTCCACCCATAACATGCGTTGCAGTTAATCTACCTGAAAACCTTCCACCACCTCTATGATCATTGAATTTTTTATATTTGACATAAGCAGGATAATCTGAATGCCCCGGTCTCATTTCAGTTCTTAATTTTTCATAGTCTGTAGATTTCTGATCCTTATTCCATATGATTAATGTAATTGGCGCACCAGTTGTACTACCTCTAAACGTTCCAGAAATAATCTCTACAACATCATCTTCCTTTCTTTGTGTTGATACAAGTGATTGTCCAGGTTTTCTCAAATCTAGCATTTTCTGGATATCTTTTTCAGTTAAATCTAGACCAGCCGGGCATCCATCTAGAACTGTTCCAACACATCTACCATGGCTTTCCCCAATACTAGTTAGAATTAATCGTCTACCAATAGAGCTTCCAGTCAACAATAAAAGATCATCTTAGAGGCTTATAATCCTTCTATACCATTGATATTCTCGCACCGCAATTTTGCATATCTAAAACAAAATTAGGGTATGAGACATTGGCGGAATCAGGATCTGTTACTGTACAATCACCTAAATACATAGATACAATGGAGAATGCCATAAACAATCTATGATCTTCATGCGAATTTAACTCTGCACCATTTAGCGCATTACCTTTTTTTAATATCATACCATCCTCCTTTTCAGAAATTAACACACCAATTTTTTTTAACTCATTACAAATAATTGCTATTCTATCAGTCTCTTTATATCTGGCATGTTTAACGTTGTAAATTTCAATCTCTTCTTTACATTTTAATACAAGAATTGCAAGAGCAGGTAAAAGATCTGGCGTGTCAGATAGATCAAATCTTCCACCATCTAATAGATTAGGTGATTTAGTTGTTATAGTATCATCATTTAGTACAACAGTAACACCTAGTTTTTCTAATATATCCACAATCTTTTCATCACCCTGTGGTAAGTCGTCCAAACTGATCTTAATTTTTAGACCATCACCTAAGAGAACATTCGCTGCTAGTAATAATGCAAGATTTGAAAAATCAGATGGAATTGTAAACGTTGTAGGTTTATAGATTTGGTGTTTAATAGAATATTTCTTGTAATGTGTGATAACTTCTACATCAACACCAAATTTCTTCATTGTGCTAATTGTCAAATCAATATATGGTTTTGAAACAACATCCCCATCAATTTCAATTGTCAGTCCATTCTTTAATCTGGGTCCAATAATTAATAACGCAGAAACAAATTGACTTGAGATGTCACCTTTTATGTTAACATGATCACCGTTTATTTTACCTTTAATTGTAAGTGGTGGTTTACCATCATCTGATTCTGTGGTTACACCAAGTTCTTCTAAAGAGTCCAAAATAGGTCTCATAGGTCTCTTTTTAAGACTCTGATCACCTGTTAGTTCTGTACTTCCACCTGACAATGCAGCAATCGCAGTTGCAATTCTTAATGTCGTCCCTGAATTTTCTGCATTAATCATTGAGCCATCAATTGTAGAACCAATGGAATTTTCAATTGTGATTGTATCATCTGATTCATTGACTTCAACACCAAATGCTTTACAGGCAGAAATTGTAGCATTTGTATCATTTGATTTTAGAATTTTTTTAATTATACTTTTTCCATCAGATAATGCTGAAAGAAATATTGCCCTATGCGTATAACTCTTGTTTGCAGGACAAATTAAGTCTCCACTAAGATGCGATTTTTCAATTTTACATTTCATATACTTCAGCTTTTTTATTATTAATACTAGAAATTATTATGTTTCCTTCTAATGATGAAAACTCCTTCTTAATACGTGAGCTATGATCTTTTTTAACAATTGCAACTATCGAAGGACCATTACCTGAGACTGTCGCACTCATTGCACCTTTTTCTACTAATCTAAAAAGTAATTCAGGGTCTGAATTTAAAATAGATGATGTGGCTAGACCATTAAGTATTGATGCATTCCAATAATCACGCTCTTTTGCAAACTCCCAAGCTTTTTTAAATGCAGATTTAAAATTTTTCAATTTTTTTACGTTTCCTCGTTTTCTAATTTTTGGAAGAAAGATCACTGCTTGTAAAGTATTAGATGCTGGATGTCTAAAGATTAAATTTCTTTTATAATTATTTGTAACATTAAATCCACCATAATAACATGCACATGCATCATCATATGCACCAGTAACACTCACCTTGGTCTGTATCGATGATTCAACACCAATTTTTAAAATTTTGCTATCAGTGAGTTTTCTTTTAAATGCCTTTGAGCATGCCATAGCTACTCCAGTTGAGATTGCACTTGAGCTCTTAAGTCCATATCCAGTGGGAATGTTTGATTCAACATCTATCTCCAGTCTTATTTTTTCTAGTTGCTTTTTTGGAATGATATTTTCAACTACTTTATTGATTAATCTAGAACTAATTGTTTTGTTTTCGGAAGTAATGTGAATGCCTGTGCCTGCTTTAACATCCAATTCAGTTTTTACAAATGTGTCAATTCCAAGTGTTGCACCATTACCTGTTGCAATAGCACTTACAATTGATACTGCACCATGCACCAAACTTTTAACCACCACGTCAAAAACCTCCTAAAATTGATTTTTTCATAATCTCATACGGTGCTTTCTGTTTTAACCAAATTTCAAATGATTTAGCTGCTTGTGCTAACAACATCTCATAACCATAGATTATCTGTGCCTTTTTCTTTTTAGCATCTTTGATTAATTCTGTATTAACTGGTTTATAGATAATATCATAGACTATTGTTTTGGCATCAATTAATTTTGTTGGTATAATATTGGCTTCGTTTTTTAATCCTAGTGCAGATGAATTTACAATAAAACCATAGGAATCATCCAGTTTTTTAATATCATCTATTGACACTGTATCTATCTTAACTTCTAGCTCTTTACCAAATTTTATCAGGTTATTGGCTTTTTCTATAGTACGATTAATTATTGTAATTTTTTTTACATGCTCTTTTGCAAATCCAGCTATAATTGCTCTTGAAGCACCACCTGCACCTAGGAGTAAAACATTTGAACTCTCTATTGGAATTTCTCTATTTTTTATAGGCGCAATAAAACCATCCATGTCAGTATTATATCCTTTGAGAGAACCGTTATCATTTACAATTGTATTTGCAGCACCTATCAACTTACAATTCTGATCTATATCATCCAAGTAACTCATAATTTCAATTTTATGAGGAATTGTAACATTGAAACCAGAAATTTTGATTGACTTTAAAGACTGAATCCCTGACTCGAGTTCATTTTTATCTATTTTATATGCAATATAGGTACACTCTAAATCTAGATGTCTATATGCAGCATTATGGATAGTAGGTGAAAGTGAGTGATCTATTGGGTCGCCTATAACTGCAAATGTTCTAAGCATACCTAAATGAATTTGTTTTGTTTAATTACTTTATCTTGTAGTTGGACGAGAGAATCTTAGTTTTTTCCGTTCTGGTAAATAAATTCAGCATTATTACTCCCTTTTCAGTTATTGAGTAGATTACATTTTGACCCATTGGTTTTTTTGTAATAAAATTATAGTTGATACAAAGATCTAGATAGTTTAGAAACGATCTTTTCATGCGTATATTTGATTTTGAGTATAATTCAGAAAATGTCATTGATTTAGTTCTAATCTGGTATAGTAGTTTTAGTAGCGAGAGTGTGCTAAAATCTTTGGTTCGTGCTTTGACCGCATCGAGTATTTGTTCATCTCTATGAATGATGAAATCATTGAATTGATCTGCTACCTCTATTGGTACATAGGTTAGTCTTGCTCTCATATACGGTATAGTACGGTACATTACTTTATTAATCTTGACTCTAGATTTATTGAGCTAACTGATCAGTTTTACTCAACATTTGAGGCATACGTAAAAGTGATTTATTTTGATTGTTAGATTAGTGAATTTTGCATAAGGTGTTTGGTTTAAACAAGATATCTAATGATATTTGTTATGGAAATTATTGATGTTGGCTCAGTAGTAATAGGTTTAATCATATTGTGCATTGGAGGCTATGCCATAGTATCTGGCGGTGTTTCTCTTGCTAGGAAACTTAGGATTAGTAGTATGATCATAGGTTTGACAGTGGTAGCGTATGGTACATCAACTCCAGAATTAGCAACAGCAATTCTTGCAGCGTTTAACTCACATACAGAATTGATTTTGGGAAACATCATTGGAAGTAATATTAGTAATGTTGGAATGGTAATTGGAATTTCTGCAATATTTGCACCACTTTTGATTAGTAAAATTACTGTCAGAAAATGGCTTCCAATAATGATTGGCGTATCATTACTAGTTGTAGCAATATCCTATGATGGTGAAATTTCACAGATTGATGGAGTGATACTAATTGCCGCACTAATTGGATTTACTATCTACACAATCAAGACTGTTAAAAGACAAGGAAGTTTAGAAAACCAAAATACTGAAAATGAACATGTTGAAGGAGAATTATTTCTATCTAGATATAAAATAGAAACACTTCCTAAAGCATTTGCTCTAGTAGGACTTGGAATAATTTTACTATTCCTAGGTGGTCATTTTACTGTTGATGGTGCAGTTGCAATTGCTGAAAGTTTGGGTCTTTCCCAGATAGTTATAGGAATTATAATAGTTGGAATTGGAACATCACTTCCTGAATTAATTACATCAGTAATTGCTATAGCTAGAAAGCAAACGGATATTGGTGTAGGCAATATTGTTGGAAGTAACATTTACAATATTTTACTCATATTAGGAATTGCTGCAACAATTGTTGGAATTCCTGTTTCGGCAGATGCATTCTCAGGCTATTATATAATGATAGCATTTAGTTTGGTTTTATTTGTGGGATTCAGGAAATACATTCCAAGGCCTATTGGATTTGGGCTTGTAGTGGCATTTGCCATATATTTAGGAAGTCTAGTGTTGTAAGAGTATTATCTTGGATTTTTGTATTTGAATTTATTTATCTTGATTAGTTCAAAGTATGAGCCAAATTTTTCAGGATTTGAAATCTCATTTAGTGATTCAGTAGCTTCTGGTTCTTTTTCAAATGTTTTCAAAATATCATATGTAGTGTTTCTTTCAGCTGGTACACGACCAATATCTCGAATTAAATGTCTTATCTCTCTCGGTTTTAACAATTGTCCATGTTGAGAGCCGGCAGCCGTTGAGATACTTTCATTGATTAATGTTCCACCAAAATCATTGGCACCCCATTTTAACAAAAGCTGTGAAAATTTGTGTCCCTCCTTAACCCATGACATTTGTATATTATCAATTACATTATTTAGCATAATTCTTGCAATTGCGTGAACTAGTAGTGCATCATTCCCACTTGCACCATTTCTGATACCTTCATGTAATTTGTTTTTGTACATTGGTGCCTCAGATGATATGAAGTTAAGAGGTACAAATTCTGTAAATCCACCAGTCTCTTTTTGGATATCTCTAATGATTCCAATATGTTTAACTCGATCTTCATATGTTTCTAAGTGACCAAACATCATAGTCGATGTTGATTTTATTCCCTGTTTATGAGCAGTCTTGATTATGTCTACCCAATCTTTCACTGTGATTCTACCAGGCGAAATCTCATCTCTTAACTCTTGGTTTAGAATCTCAGCAGCGGTGCCAGGTATGGTATCAACTCCAGCTTCTTTTAGTTTGATCAAGTATTCTTTTGGGGATATATCTTGTCTACTTGCTCCATATAGAATTTCTTCTGGTGAAAATCCATGGATGTGTATGTCGGGAATTTCATCTTTTATTCCTTTACAAATATTTTCATAAAGATTTGCGTCCATATCTGGTGGAAGTCCAGCTTGAATGCATACTTCCGAGGCTCCATAATGATATGCTTCCTTTGCCCTTCTCAAAATTTCTTCTATAGGTAGGAAATAGCCTTCTTCTTCTCTAAAATCTCTGCTAAATGCACAAAAACCACATTGCTTTATGCAAACGTTTGTAAAATTGATGTTTCGATTAACAACATATGTTACAGTATCACCAACACGTTTGGCCCTTAGATTATCTGCCACCATACCAACTAAATGAAAATCAATACCATTAGCGTCAAAAAGGACAAGTGCCTCATTCACCGATATTTCCTTACCTGAAAGTGCTTTATCTAAAATACTTGTAATCACTGGATCAGCAAATTTTAGAAGATTGTCTATTTCATGATCTTGAAATGTCATCGCCAATAGTCCTCCTGTACATAATTATTTTCATCTGCAATTAAAGATAGTCTTTGTTTTAGATCATTATCTATTAACGGAATAAATTCTGGGTATACAGGGAATCTTGCTTTTAGTAGGAAATTTAATTTCTTACAATTTTCTTCAACAGTATTGATTTTGGGCCATGCACATTCTGGATTTACATAATCAGATGTAATTGGTGAAATTCCACCCCAATCATTTATTCCAACCGATAAAAATTCTTGATATGAATATGGCGATAGGTTAGGTGGAATCTGAATGTTTGAATTTGGCATGATAATTCTGCATAATGCAACTACAGTTTTGAAATATAATGCTGATGGTATTTCATGATTATTCATTTTTGTATTAATTTTTGGAAGAAAATTCTGTAAAATTATTTCCTGTATGTTTCCAAATTTTTCATGTATACGTTTTATGGCAAATATAGAATCAACTATTTCCTCAAAAGTTTCACCTATTCCTACCAGAATTCCAGTAGTCATTGGAATTTTTAACTCACCTGCATTATTCAATACTTCAAGTCTTGCTTTAGGTTCTTTACTAATTGCACCTTCATGTGGCATTCCTTTATTTCTCAGTCGCTCACTAATGTTTTCCAACATCAGACCCATACTCACATTTGTTTTCTTCAAATCACGCATCTCATTTTTTGTTAAGTTTCCCGCGTTAGTATGTGGGAAAATACCTTCCTCAAGTACAATTTCAGAGCAGTGTATCAAGTATTCTGCTGTAGACGCAAAATTATTTTTTTTTAGCCAATCTCTGGCTAATTGGTATTTCTCTTCAGGTCTTTCTCCTGTTACAAATAATGCCTCAGTACAATTATATTTTTTCGCAAGTTGGGCTAATTCAATTACAGTATCTGGTTCCATCATAGAAATTTTTGATTCATTTGGCTCTGACTTGTATGTACAGTATGAGCATGTATCTCTACAGAGGTTAATAATATTTAAAAATGATTTTTTTGAAAAACTTATGATGTTTCCCTTGTTGGCATTTCTCAATTTCTCAGCTGTTTGAAAAATAAATGTTGAATTATTTTTGAGATCTGTAATTAAATCTAATACATCTTGTTTTTTTAAATCATGTCCATCTAAAACCATGTGTAGAGATTCTGGCTCAAACTCTAATTTACTCAATATAAAAAAAATCTGTCACGACTATTTAATTTTGTAGAATTGGCTAGTTTTGAGGTCTTTCACCAAGTACTAATACTGCCTCAATTAGTACCCCATCTCTGTTAATCGTCATCACCATCTCATCACCAATTGATTTTTCTCTTTGTAAGTAGATCAAAATATCTGAGATCTTTCTAACTACTACATCATCTATTTTGAGTATTATATCACCATCAAGTGCATATTCTCTACCATCAATTTCTTTAGTGATTGTAACCCCCTGTAGACCAGCATCTTCAGCAGGACTTCCTTCAACCACAGTGGCAATTAGAAATCCTTTGGAACTATTGAGTTCTCTCACCTTCGCTAACTCTGGATCAACATCTGAACCAGATATGCCCATCCATGGATGATGAAATACACCTTCTTCAATTAAAACTGGGACAACTTTTTTAATGGTATTTGATGGTACTGCGAAACCCACTCCGGTAAATTCACCCGTTGCTGATTGTATTGCAGTATTTATTCCTACAACCTCACCTCTCATGTTAAGAAGTGGTCCACCTGAATTACCAGGATTTATTGCAGCGTCTGTTTGAATTACGTCAGGTATAGAATATCCAGAATCTTGTGGTAGCAGTCTTCCTATCTGACTAATTATTCCTGATGTCATAGAGCCTGAAAGACCGAATGGATTTCCTATAGCTGCTACCGATTCTCCAACTTTTAGATTTGATGAATCACCAATTGGTATTGGTTGTAAGTATGTCGAAGCAACATCAACTTTTAAAACTGCTATATCCAAATCGGGATCCATCCCAATAATCTGAGCAATATATGATTCACCATCAAGAAATGTAACGGTGACTTTTTTTGCATCATCTACAACATGACTGTTCGTAATTATATATCCGTCATCAGCATATACAAAACCAGATCCCATATTACCGCCATTACTAATCTCATTCGTAGATCTAATATTTACTTGAACTACACTCTCTTCTGTTTTCTCAAAAATCTCTGTTAAAGATAGTTTTGAAGTGGTTTCTAGTGATGTTATTTCGCCAACTGTTTCTAAATGATTTCCATTGGTTACAATCAATTGTTCATCTTGAATAATTGACATTGAATTCACTAGAACGAATACTGCAAAGACAACTCCAATAGTCGCTAACACTCCACCAATGATAATTCCATTGTTAACCATAGGGAAAAAAACATCTAAAGTTAGTATAACCTTTACTGATTTGTTCTAGTATGGAATTAGAGTTTGATGTAGTTCTGGGAGAACTCTTTGACACTATATTTTCGACCTCTCCACGAAACGGCAGATGATTTGTTTGCTTGTAATATTCCTGAAAGAAATCCAAAGACTACAATTAAACCACCAATAGGGGCAAACAGTGCAAATACAGATTTTAGGCTCAAACCCATTTTGGTTTCCATAAACGCTGCTATGAAAATAGTGCATGTTGAAAAAATTGCAGAAAATAATAATGGAAGAAATGATGTGTAAGAGTTGGGAGATATAAAAGCTATAGAATATATCAGAAATGGAATTGGGATGAAAAGTATGAATAAAACTGCAAAAAACACTCCTACCGCATATGATTTATTCTGATGATATAAAGGAACCATTAATCTTTCTAGACCATTCCACATTTCTTGTGGGCTTCTTGAATAAACTGCATTAAGTAGGTGTTCACCTCTAACCATTTTTAAATGAAAACCTGATTCTTTTGTAATTTTCCCCAATGCACCATCTTCAATAATTTCGTGCTTTACTTTTTCATGAGTGCCAATTTTTTCATAAATTTCTTTTTTTATGATGAAAAAACTTCCAAAAAAATACCCAATTCCTTTTTTTGGATTATTGACATTTAGTGCAGAGTAGCGTGAATGCAAAAATGTTGATAGCATAGGAAGTGTAATTTTTGTGATACTATCTAAGCAAAGTAATCTAGGAATTACTGTTAGAACATCTAATTTTTCTGATAGCAGATGTGCAACAGCAAACGAGATAACCTTCTCTGAATATTGCGTATCAGCATCTGTAAACAAAAGCAAATCACCTGTTGCACGTTTAAAGCCCTCTATACATGCCCAGTTTTTACCCATCCATCCTGCAGGTTTTGGATCTGCTTTCACAGGAACAACCTTTTTACTACTCTTCGCATATTTTTCTATGATTTTCCATGTGTCATCGTCTGATGAATCATCAACCGCCATTATCTCATAGTTGGTATAATCTTGTTTTACAAGTGATTCCAAGCATTTTCCAATGAACTTTTCTTCATTTCGAGCAGGTAAAATTATCGAGACCTTAGGAATTTGATTAGCTGAATTTTCAAATTTATCAAGATATGGAGTTTTTGTAAAAGATTTGTGCATTGAGAGTATTAGAGAAATCCAAGCTAGGGAAACTCCAATTAGTATTGCCGTAAAAATGTAATTAAAGACATCAATTGCGATGTCAGACATCAATTCTCCACTTCTCTTTTTATTTCTACTAGAGCTTGTTCAGTTCCACTTTGAATGTGTTTTTTTATCATTCCAGTAAACATTCCCATCATTCCAGATAGCTTAATATCCCAAACGGCTTCAAGTTTACAACCATTATCTGTTTCTTGTATTGTAACAGTCTTTCTACCATTGATTATCCCTTTAGTAAAAATAGCCTCAATTTTCTCTTTGGGAAATAATGTCACATCCTGAAGACATTTCTTATCTTTGAAGGCAATTGTAATTTCTCTCTTAGTTGTATTTCCTTCCTGTGAAATATTTCTGATGGATTTTGTACCTTTCCAAAATTCTGGTTCGTTGTTTATATCAGAAATTATCTCCCAGATCTCATCCACATTTGAATTAATTATCACTGATGCATTTATTTCAGTCATAAAAATCAAAATAGAATCGAAAATATTAGTCTTGATTTGGAAATTCATTTTAGATAGAATTTCTAACTATCAATATGGAAAAAATTTCATATGATGATTTTTCAAAACTAGATCTATGTGTAGCTAGAATTGAATCAACTGAAAAAATCCCCGGTAAAACTAGAATTATTAAAGGAATAATATCGCTGGGAAATGAAAAACGCGATGTAATAATTGGTGGTGCAGATTTTTATGATCCAGAAGAATTAATCGGTAGATTAGTGATTGTAGTTGCAAATCTTGAACCAAAAACATTATCTGGTATTACATCAGATGCAATGTTACTTGCAGCAGATTTAAACGATAAGCCATTTTGGCTTTCAGTTGATGATTCAGTCCCACCAGGAACAAAAATCAAATAATTATTTAATCATACATCATTAGGTCTTTTTCTTCTAATAACGAATGCAAGTTATTGACTGAACGATAAACATCTGGTTCTTTTTTAGCACCAGTACAAACTAATTTTCCAGATGAGAATAACAGGATTACTGTCTTTGGATCTAGCATTCTATGAATTAGTCCCGGAAACTGTTCTGGTTCATACATACTTCGAGGAAGCGTTCTAGCAGCTTGCTCCAAATGAATTTTTCCACCTAAGTTAATTGACGCAACAATGTTTTGTATTGTAACGATAGCATTCTTCTTTACTTTTACATCACCCTTGCGCAGTTTTTCAACAACTGTTTTAACAGCGGTTCTGGACATTGATTCTGATTTTGCACCAGTGCAAACCATCTTCCCCGAACTAAAAATCAGTGTTGCTGTTTTAGGACTACGAATTCTAAATACCAGACCAGGAAATTGTTCAGGATGATATTCAACATCTGGGAATTTTTTTGTAATTTCATTTAAGTCCATCTTTTGGTTAACTGTTGCTGATGCCACAACATTTTCAATACTAACAATGGGCTTAGTTTGAGGC
>CAYVWD010000013.1:0-5993 GCA_964455405.1 uncultured Candidatus Nitrosopelagicus sp.
TTCAGGCGACATCCCAGAATCTAAAGGTGCAGTACATGAGGATGTTGAGTCATTTTCAATATCTAGAGGTACTTCAACACTGAAGCGAGGTTTTGCTCATATGTTAAAAAATGGCGTTGTGATGGATGTTACAACAGTTGAGCAAGCAGAAATTGCTGAGGAAGCAGGTGCTGTGTCTGTTATGGTATTAGACAAACTACCTTCAGATGTAAGAAAGGCTGGAGGTGTAGCAAGAACTGCAAGTATCAGAACAATTCAAGAGATTATGGATCACGTAACAATTCCAGTAATGGCAAAATGTAGAATTGGTCATGTGTACGAAGCACAAGTCCTTGCCGAAACCAATGTAGATATGATTGACGAATCTGAATTATTAACTCTTGCAGATGAACTTCACCATATTTGGAAATGGGATTATACAACACCATTCGTTAATGGTGCACGTTCCTTAGGCGAAGCGTTAAGACGAATTGAAGAAGGTGCTGCAATGATTAGAACAAAGGGTGAACCAGGAACTGGAAATGTTGCAGAAGCAATTACTCATATTAAAAAAGTAAATGATGAACTCCGTACTATAAAGAGCATTTATGATTCAGGTGATAAGCAAGATCTTGTTAGAATGGCTAGAGAACTAAAAGTTTCATATCAACTTGTTGAAGAAACTGCAAAAATTGGACGTCTTCCAGTTGTAAATTTTGCAGCTGGTGGAATTGCAACTCCTGCAGACGCTGCTTATCTAATGTCACTTGGATGTGATGGCATTTTTGTTGGTTCTGGAATATTCAAAGCAGAGGATGCAAAAGAGCGTGCACGAGCTGTGGTTCTTGCAACAACTTTCTGGGAAGAATCTGATAAAGTAAAGGAAGCACAAAAAATGATTGATGAAAGACAATCATTACTCGGTCTTGATGTTAAGAATCTCGAACTAAGAATGCAAGAACGTGGTGGTTCAGCATGAGCTTGAATATTGGTATATTAGCAGTACAGGGTGATGTTACTGAAAATTTTCTGTCTACTATGGTATCAATGAATGAGTTAGGAATAGATGGTGCAGTGAGTCAGGTCAAAACTGCAGAACAGATTTCAAAATTAGATGGTTTAATCATTCCAGGCGGTGAAAGTACTATGATTGGTCAGATGTCACTAGTTAATGGTGCATTAAAGACAATAAAGGAGAAAGTTGAATCTGGCATGCCTGTTTTTGGTATATGTGCTGGCATGATTCTCTTATCAAAAAATTCTAAGGATAGAGTTGTTGGCGATATGGATCAGCCATTATTAGATCTACTTGATGTTAAGGTAGAAAGAAACTCCTTTGGCAGGCAAAAGGACTCATTCGAGGCACAAATTTCACTAGAACCTATTGGAATTACTTCTTTTAACGGCGTCTTTATTCGTGCTCCATCTATTTCTGAAACTGGTAATGATGTCAAAATTTTGGCAAAATTTAACGAGAAAATAGTTGCTGTCCAACAAGGAAATGTTATTGCAACAGCATTCCACCCCGAATTGACAAGAGATACTTCATTGCACAAATCTTTTGTAGATATGGTTAGCAAATCAAAAAATTAACGTTGTCTTAAAACCCAATAGTTTTTTTGGTTATTTCAGGGGTAAGTAAGATCATCTTTCTTTTCGACTCATCATCTAATCGTTCAAAGACATTTCTAATTGATTTTGCCAAAATTTGCTGTTTTGAATTTTCCAACTGTAGGAATATTTCAAAAATTCCATCTAAATTGAATAGAATTATTTTTTGTGGTTCTTTTATGATTTGTTTAAAGTAGTTTGAAAACATATCATATCTGTTTTCGTCAGTTACTGTACAAAGTACTTCTAGCCATGTTCCAAAAAGTTTAGAAAAATTTGCAAATGGTATAGTAGGTCCAGCTTCTAAAGCATTATTGATAATTTCAATCTTTTCAGAATCGTTCATAGAAAAAAATTCTGTCATTCTTTTTTTGAGTATAGGTGTTCTTAGAAAATCAGGTAGGCTAGCAAGATTTACTATAATGTTTCCAGCAAAATTTTCTTCGGACAATGTTGGGAGCTAAGTATACTTCATATTAACAGTACCTAGTAGATAGATTAAATACACGAATGTTGAAATTTGAATTATGCCATCAACTGTAGTGATCGGAGGTTTTTTCGGAGATGAAGGTAAAGGAAAAATCATTTCTTATCTTGCTATACATGACAAACCATCTATAGTTGTTAGAGGCGGTGCGGGACCAAATGCAGGTCATACCATCAAGGATGGTGATAAAACATACAAAGTTAGAATGCTTCCAAGTGGTTTCTTGAATAAAGGTTCTAAGGTAATGGTGGGACCAGGTGTGGTAGTAAATCCAGATGTATTATTAAATGAAATAAATGATTTTGGTGTTGATGGTAGAGCATACCTAGATAACAACTGTGGTATAATTGAACAATCACATAGAGATGCAGATTCAAAGGGACAACTAAAAGAAAAAATTGGCAGTACTGGTTCTGGTACTGGTCCTGCCAATGCGGAACGTGCTATGCGTACTCTCAAATTAGCCAAAGAAATTGATATTCTTAAACAATATCTAATAGATGTCCCACTTGAAATTAACTCTGCATTAGATAGAGGTGAGAATGTGTTAATTGAGGGTACACAGGGTACTCATTTGTCACTTTGGCATGGCACATATCCATTTGTCACAACAAAAGATGTTACAGCATCAGGAATTTGTGCTGATGTAGGCATAGGTCCCAAGCGGGTTGATGAGGTTATAGTCGTGTTCAAATCATATCTTACTCGTGTAGGAACTGGTCCTATGCCTTGAGAACTAGATCCATCTGAAACATCAAAAAAATGATTGGAAGAATTTGGAACTGTGACTGGAAGACTTAGGCGTGCAGCTGAATTTGATTTTGATTTAGCTAAGCGTGCAATTATGCTAAGCAGTGCAACGCAGATTTCCATTACAAAATTAGATGTACGCTTTCCTAACTGTGCAGGCGTGACATCATACAATGATTTAGATGACGATGCAAGATCATTTATCAAAAACATAGAAACAAAGTTAGGCGTGACTGTGACACTAATTGGAACTGGACCTTACGTAGATGATGTGATAGATTTACGCACGTAATTTTTTTTGGGTTAACCTTTAATGGGGATTTTTTTTAATCGATCCTATGGATAAGCTTCCAAACTATGTTCAAGTTGAATCACCATTAGAGTTTACAAGGTTAGTATGTGCTCTTGAAAGGATGCCACGAGTATCATTCTTACATGAGCATAATGGGAAAAAGGTTCTTTCCGTTCAGATGGATCTACTAAAAGAAAAACCTGTAATTTACTATACACCAGTAGAAAAAATTGATCACTATCTGTGTTACGGTTTTAGTGCGGGAAAAGAACAACTAGAGTTAGTTAGTACAACTATTGATAATTCAAAATTATACTCTCCAATCATCAAAATAAAATCACTTCCAACTTCATTAAAACCAGATGGTAACTTATCACCAGAAAAATATCAACCAATTGAATTAGAAGACCTTTCAAGTCTTGCAAAAATAAGTTATGGCTTTGATGAGGCTCCTTTTCCACTATTTGCGTTTCCATATAAAGAGAATTGGTTTGTTGGTGTTTTTATGAATTTTAATGAAGATGGACCATCATATTTTTGTCATGTTAGTTTAAAGAATGAACCAAAAAAACCATTTCTGAAATATGCTACCACAAAAGATTCAGAGCCAGAATTTATTGATCATACAGGAGAACATGGTTATTCTTATATCAAAATAATAAAGTTAAAAGACGCACATCCATTGGTCGATTATGACCAAATTCAGTAATAGAATAAAAAAGTCATCACGTAACAGTACTATCATTCTTGCTAATGATTATAATACTAAAATACCAAAATTAGAAGCAAAAACAATTCAAAATATTAAATCATTGCACGAGTACATCTGTGGGATAAAAATTAATTTTCATCTTTTATTAAAATTAGGAAAAAAAGAGATTCAAAAAATTAACAAAACTGCACATAATTATGGTTTACAAACTATTGCTGATATTAAATTGAATGATATTGGAAACACGAATTCAGTTACTGCAGAAAATTTATGGGATCTTGGATTTGACGCATTAATTGTGAATCCAATAATGGGAAATCAAAGTCTAAAGAATCTAATTCAAGATTCACACAAACAAGGCAAGGGCATTATCTCATTATGTCATATGAGTGCACCTGAAGCAAGGATTTCCTATGAACTAAACGTGATTAAAAATAATTCCGAACCAATTCCATTATACCAAATATTTCTTGATTGGGCACAAAAGAACAAATCTGACGGAATTATTGTAGGTGCAACATATCCAAAGATCATAAAGTTTTGTAAAAAGAAAGCAGGTAAAGCAATGCAAATTTATTCACCAGGAATTGGCACACAGGGGGGAAATGCTTCTGAAGCAAAATACCTTGGTGCTGATTTTTTAATTGTGGGTAGGACTATTCTTAATGCAAAAAATCCAGTTCAAACGGCAAAAAAATTAGTAACTGATTCAATTCTGTAAAAATAATTCTGATTTCTTTAAAATACTAGTTGCATTATTATAAGTTAATTTTTTTAAAGCAGATTCATAGTCTAACCAAATAAAGTTATGATGTTCATGTGATAGTGTAACTTTTGTTGAATTTGTTTTTGCAAGAAAAAAAATTACTCTTTTATGAATATCATGATTATCTACTCGGAAAAAATATTCAATTTCTTCTTTGTATCCATCAATAAATTCAATTTCAGAAATTCCAGTCTCTTCTTTTGTTTCTCTAATAGCTGTTTGGCGTGGTGTCTCACCAGATTCTATTCCTCCTTTTATAAAATCCCAATGACCTGTTGGATAGTTTAGTAGCAGATACTTTCTAGCATTATTATTTTCATTAAATAAAATAACACCTGAGGAAATTGCTTCTTTCATAATTTTTTTTGTATCTAACTAAATTTATTGTATGCTATTTGCCATCACGTCTTTTTCTTTTTTGGAATGTTCTAATTGCTCTCATTAAATCTATTTTTCTAAATTCTGGCCAAAAAATATCTAGAAATACTAATTCACTATATGCACTCTGCCATAGCAAAAATCCACTCATTCTTTTCTCACCTGAGGTCCTCAAAATCATATCTGGTGATGATTGTGGTAAATGTGATGTGTAAAGATTTGATTCAATTATTTCTTTATTGATATCTTTGGAATCTAATGATCCATCTTTTATCTGATCGCCAATTTTCTTAACTGCGTCAACAAGTTCATTTTGACCACCATATGCAATTGCAATATTTAGAAAATGATTATCATATTCTTTTGTCACACTATCTAATCTACTCAAAACATCTTTAATTGAATCGGGAAGAAGTTCAATTCTCCCTATGGCTTTAACACGCATTTGGTTTTTATGAATTCTTGGGTCATTGTATAATTTTTCTAGTCGTGTTTGAATCAAATCAAATAGATAATCCAATTCTTCATTTTTTCTATCTAGATTCTCAGCAGAAAGTACGTATAATGTTATTATCTTGATATCAAACTCTTCGCACCAATCTAGAAGGTTTTCCACTGCATCGGCACCTCTAAAGTGCCCACTTTTTGTAATTTTCAGATTACGTTTTGCCCATCGTCTGTTCCCATCAAGAATTATTGCAACATGATTTGGAACGTCACCCTTGAGTACATCATTTTCAAGTTTTTTGGAATATATGTTATAGAGGCCTGATGCGGCTAGTATTCCATCCTTTATTCCGTTAATATCTGATCACCACCCCTTTTCCTATACCTTCGGAATAGGATTGTGGCTGATATCAGTGTTATTGCAGCACCAATAAGTAATGGTGGAATCAACGAATATGGACTGTCATTAGTAACTAGAATTGTAGCAAATTGTGCAACTGTTTGATAGAGTGCAGCCAAAACTATAATTCTTAGTTCGTCGCTTATATTTTTTAATTTTCTATTGAGCCAA
>CAYVWD010000014.1:0-2936 GCA_964455405.1 uncultured Candidatus Nitrosopelagicus sp.
CCAGATAACACAACGCCAATTGAAACTAATATTATCAATATCTCATCTTTTGCAGTGACATCATCATGTGATGATACAAAGACATGTCTTGATCCATATCATGCACAGGTTTCATTAAATCAGAATGTTACATGGAGTGCAACACCATTCGCTACTGTTATTGTAAGTGGAAATCCAGTATCAGGACCTGATGGATTATTCAATTTTGGTTTCAAAACTAATGAGGAATCAGTTTTTATGTTTAATCAGACTGGAACATTCCAATTTTTTGATATGACTCATCCTTGGATTGCAGGAAATGTCACAGTCACAGGGGGAAACTAGAATATGAAATTCCTGAGAATACTTGCAATTACATGCTCATTTTTGATGCCATCTGTATTCGCAGAATCTGATATTACTATAATGACAGATTCTGATTCATACGAATACGGAGAAATTGTAAAAATTACAGGTAATACATCTGCTGAAAATATTACACTCCAGATAAATGACCCTTCTGGTAAGACAGTTCTAATTAGGAATATTGATGTGGATCAAGGCTTTTCATTCAACTTTAATCTTTCAAATAACTTAGTTTTGGGTAACTATGATATTGTCGCAAGTGTTGTTATTGATGGAATTCCAAAAATTTCTTCAGCATCAATTACTCTTGTTGCAGATAAAGAATTACCTCCAGACACACCAGTACAGGAAACAACATCATTACAACAAGACACACAAACAAAGGATGATGCTGTAGACTCCGAAGGTGGCGGCTGTTTAATCGCAACGGCAGCATATGGTTCTGAAATGGCACCTCAGGTACAGTTCCTAAGAGAGATTAGAGATGGTAAAATAATGGCAACACAATCAGGCACTGCATTCATGACAGGATTCAACCAATTCTACTATTCATTCTCACCAGTGGTGGCAGATTATGAACGAGAAAATCCAATGTTCAAAGAGGCAGTTAAAGTTACACTGACACCACTCTTGACATCACTTGCAATTCTAAATTATGTTGATATTGACACTGAACAAGAGATGCTAGGATATGGCATTGGAGTTATTCTGCTAAACATTGTAATGTACTTTGTTGCACCTGCAATTGTAATAATTTCTCTAAAGAAGCGATTCAAGTTAATTAAAATCTAATCTACAAATCTTACAGTATTTTTTATTGCACCCAAACCTTCCACTTCCATTTCAATCAAATCTTCATCACTAAGAAATGGAAAATCTGGGTTTCCTAGTGCAACACCTTCTGGTGTGCCAGTCGAAATAATATCTCCTGGTTCTAGCGTCATAACTTTACTTAGTCTTGAAATTATCTGTGGAATTTTTAGGTGCATATTTTTTGTACTTGAGTCTTGTCGAACATCACCGTTGATCTTTGTCAAAAGACGCAGGTTGTGTGGATCATTTATCTCATCTTTTGTCGTAATCCATGGACCACATGGAGCAAAAGTATCAAATGATTTTGCTCTTGTAAACTGTTTGTCCTTGAATTGTATGTCCCTTGCAGATATGTCATTTAGGATCATGTATCCAAAGACTGCATCATATGCATTTTCTTCTGATACGTTCTTGCATTCTTTGCCTAGAATGACTGCCAATTCAACTTCATAATCAAGATCTTTTACAAAATTTGGACATATGACATCTGCAGTAGTACCACAAAGGGCAGTTCTTGGCTTCATGACTATGACTGGGTCGCTTGGAGGCGTGAGATTTTGCTCTTTGGCGTGATCTAGATAATTGAAGGCAAGGCACATAATTTTTTGCGGATTTGGAATAGGTGCCAGCAACTCAAATTCTGACAAGTCATGGTTAAATGGAATTTTTTTAAAATTTGCCTTTATTTCTTTCAGCCATCCATCAAAAAGAAAATCTCTTACATTAATTGGAATAGGAACTGCTGTTGCATATGTAATGTCGTCTTTTGTTGCAACCTTTCCATCTTGTACTAATCCATAAGTTTCTCTGTCTGATTTTCTTATCCGTACTATCTTCATCATACATCACTTGTGAGTAAATATTGCCTGATTTGCTGATTCTTTTCTACAATAACCAAATCGTACAAATTGAATTTCTGTATCATCTTTTAGATCCAAATATGCAGATTCTGTCAAAACCTCAACCGTTATCAAACTGTCTTCATTAAACTTTTCGCCATTGAAAAGCTGTCCTGGTATTATGATCTTAATTTTTGTGGTATCATTTTCTGCAACCCATTGAATTTTTTTCATTGCATCGGTACTATCTGTTATTTCTGCAGAAATTTCATCCGCTACATTATTGATCTTTACCACACCCAATCCCAGAAGACGGATTGTTTCACCCTCTTTGATCTCTTCTGCATCAGAACCGGAGATCAAAATTGTTCCATTAACTGCCACGGTTCTTTTTCGTAGGTCTTATGTTGGATGATTTGCTAATTCAATGTCTTTGGCATCAAAATTTACCAGTTTGATCCTTCTTGGATCATTGACCATATGCAGACGTACACTTTCCCCATCAACAATTTTTTTGTTAAATGCTTCAAGTGTTGCAAATGGGGAATTGGTATCATTTTTTGTCAAGCCAAGTGACAAGATGAACTTTCTAATAGCCTCAGGTCTAATACCCCGCCGTTTTAGTCCTTCAAGTGTTGGAAGTCTTGGATCGTCATACCAAGGAATCTTTCCATTTTCTATCAAAGGCTTTAGTGCGCTTTTTGCAACAGTCATCCCCTCAAGATCTAGCCTTCCAAAGAAGATGAATTCAGCCTTTTCCATTCCAAGTTTGTCAAGTATTGTGTGATGTAGCTCCTTTCGAAGTTCAAACTCCTTTGAGCGCATTGCGTGCGTAACCCCACTCATACTATCGAAAATCACGCCTGCAAAATCATATGTCGGCCACACACGATATTTGAGTTCCACTCGTGCGTGCCTAGCCGTGTTTATCCTAAAGAG
>CAYVWD010000015.1:0-5825 GCA_964455405.1 uncultured Candidatus Nitrosopelagicus sp.
TTGTTTGAGTAATCTCTGTTACAGAATAATAGGTTATCAGATCAGGATCAGTAGAATATGCATTTGGTATCATAAGCATCAAAGCTGTAAATCCAATTATTGCAAAGCCAGTTTTTATCACAAAATTATGCATTTTGAATCTCCTATTATAGCATAAGACTTATTCTAAGATTATAGAATAAGAAACATATGCGTGTGTTAAACATATTAAAAGAAAAAAGGAATCTGACTAGATCTTATTTACTAGTGATAGAAATTTATTTTTTGATGCTAAAATTACACGATTATCGAAAATGAGAACATGATCCTAAATTCAGCATTATTTTTAATTATTAATTTTAACGAGTCTTATTGCCGTTAGTAAACTGCCATTAAACGCTTGATCTTACCAAACTTTCGTCATTTTGGTTGGAAGTATTGCTAACGGCATTTTTTCTAACAGTATAGAACAAGAATATAAAAAGTTCAGAGGTTTTTAATAATTAGATTTAAAAAATTTGTTATGGGAAATGACAATAAAGAACCATATGTTCTCGTAAGTGTTTTCAAAGAAGACGCAAAACCAGAATCCATAACACAATCAGGTCCTGCAATTTCATCAATTATCGATGATTGGCATAGTTCTGGAAAAATGATTTGGAGTGGATCATTTGATGATAACAAGACTGCAATGTCAGTCATCGAGGCAACAAAGGCAGAAGCCGAGGAATTCTATACTAAATATAACAACGCGACTAACTCATTTCTGGCAACTTACATGTATCAATGGGATGCAATGCCAATACTCTCACTTCTTGCCAAGAGACAGACGCAGGCTTCAACAGAAGTTGTTTCTGATGAACCTTCAATGCAAATTACACCTGAACAGCAATAATTTTCTCATTTTTTTAATCTTAATCTAATTATATTAACTAGAAAAAAATAGATCAAAAAAACAATCATTGATGACTAGACTAATTTTTGATCATAAAGAATATCTATTTTTCATGAGTATTACATCAGAAAATCGCAGCAGGGCGGCAAAATTGGGTTGGATTGGACATGATTTAGCTGCATTAAAGCGAAGCTGTGCATCAGTAAAGGGTTGGAACACAAGAAGACACGGCTAAATACATTACAATGATTAACCTCTTGGTGTATGATCAAGTGCCAGTATTCCAAAACTACACTATGATAGTGGATGTTATTAATTGCCTGATTAAGCAATAATCAAGTTGAAAACTAGATTATTTCTTCTTATTGCGATTTTTATGGCTGGCTTAATGTTTACATCTGTCTCAGCCCAAGAGGTTTCTATTCCAGCGTGGATTAAGAATAACGCTGGATGGTGGGCAGATGATCAAATACCAGATTCCACATTTATTGATGGAATTGAATTTCTAATAAAAAAGGAAATAATTGTTATTCCAAATATGCCTGATACATCTTCTAATTTACCATCAGAAAGCATACCTGCCTGGATTAAAAACAATGCTGGATGGTGGGCAGATGATCAAATTGACGATAGAACATTTGTTAATGGAATTGAATATTTGATCAAAGTTAGAATTATAGTAATTGAGCCTGACTATCCCCATGTTTTAGTTGATAGCACAACAATAAGAGACGATGGTAGAGAAATGAGATACATGGAAATTGAAGTGATGAGCCAAACTGGTAAAATTATAGTGATTAGAAATGTTTTCGAAAATATAGATGGTTATGGAACAGTTGTCCTTGAATTAAAAAAAATATCTGAGCGTGAATTAAAAGAAGAAAATGATAAGAAAATTTTACAGATACACGCAGAGGTAGCAAAAATGAATGGTGAAATTGATCAGTTCTACATAATTGTGGAAGAATCTGAGGGAGTGAGAAAAGTTTTGTATCTTGAAAAAATTGGTACTGATTTATTTAGGCAGGCAATAAAATTAGATTACGTTAGACCGTATGGTGATGGAATTGATATACACCGGTATGAATACGGCTTGAAAAATGGATTAGATGACATATACAATGAAATTGGTTTTATTAATGAAATTAACAAACCGCTTTTTATAGTTCCGACATTTACTGCAAGTGCGTATACAGAACCTGGATTTTATACATTTTTTCGAGGTGATTGTGATACAGAATTACATGGTATGATGTTTCGCGGTGATGATTGTTTAACTATACAGATCCTTTCAGAAGATTATCTGAGATACACTTCTAGTAGTGCCGGTGTTCAGATTCTACGGTCACTGGGTTATGATTCAATAACAGATTTGGAATTACATCTTAATCCAAGTATCTTACAACAATACGAAAAAATCATCATGCTCCATAATGAGTACGTCTCAAAAACAATGTTTGATGCTATTACAACTCATGACAGTGTGATTTTTCTATATCCTAATGCATTATACGGAGAGGTAAAAGTTAATGTCATTGATAACACTATTAAATTAATTCGTGGGCATGGTTATCCTGATTCAGGGATAGGAAATGGATTTGATTGGGAAAATGAAAACACACATCCATATGAATATGACAACTCATGTGAAGATTGGGAATTCTATCCTACCACTGGAAATCCAGATGGGTATATGCTTAACTGTTATCCTGAAAACATGATTTGGAATGATGAATTGTTTTTGAAAACTTTGAAAGAGTTGGTTAGCTAAACAGTGGCCACATACTAAACACTCTTGATGGTAAACATGGTTACCATGTATTTTTAAAAACGTGACAGATTAGTCAGTTAACAGATAATGCCTTTGTTACTTGACTAGTAAACTCTCTAGTAGACATGGTTCCGCCAATATCTTTTGTTGCAATTCCAGATTTTACTATATTTAGTATGGTTTCCTCTAAGATTTTTGCTGCACGTAAAGAATTCTGATCATTGTTTTTCATACCTAACCACTCAAACATCATCTTGATTGATAAGATGAATGATGTTGGATTTGCGATCTGTTTTCCTGCAATGTCAAATGCTGCACCGTGAACTGGCTCAAACAGTCCAAAACTATCTCCGATATTTGCAGCAGGTGCCATTCCTAGACCCCCAACTACTTGTGATGACTCGTCTGATAATATATCACCAAATAGGTTAGTTGTTACAATAACATCAAATTCTTGAGGTTGTCTGATTAAATTCATCGAACATGCGTCGACATACATTTGATCAAATTTTATATCTGAAAATTCCATTGCTACTGATTCACAACTTTTAGAGAATAAACCATCTGTTTTTTTCATTACATTCGATTTATGGACGCATGTTACACGTCTTTTTTGATCTCTTTGGACTGCAATTTCAAATGCAAGTTTTGCAATTCTTTTTGAGGCTTTTTCGGTAATTATTCTCATTGCTACTGCAGAATCTTCTAATTCAAATTCTTGACCGGTGTAAAGATCCTCAGTGTTTTCTCTAACTATTACCAAATTAACATCATCCCTTAATGCTGGTATATTTGGATATGATTTTGCAGGACGTATGTTTGCAAAAAGATCAAGTTTTCTTCTTAAAACAACAATAACGTCAGCTGCACTTTCACCAACAGGAGCCTTCAAACACGCATCTGATGATTTTACAGACTGAAAAGTTTCATCAGGTAAGGCATGACCGTATTTTTCTAATGCCCCATCACCAGCTTCCAATGAGATGATCTTTGTTTTAACATCTAATTTATCATTTATAGATTCTAAAATAGAAACTGCAGACTCTGATAACTCAGTGCCAATCCCATCGCCAGTAATTAATGATATGTTATACATTCAAACACCTTTAGTTTTTCCTTCGATTAAACTTTCTTTTCTTTTAGAAGACTCTTTAACATTATTCTGTTAATCCCATCAACCATTGCTTGAACACTAGTGGTAACAATATCTTCACCAACTGATTTAGACGAAATTATATTCCCACGGGCATCTTCTACTTTTATTGTGACTTCACATAATGCATTTGCACCTCCAGATATAGAATCCAATCTATATTCTTTTAATCTAACCTCATCAGTTATCTGACCAGTGATTTTTTGAATTGCGTTTAATGATGCATCTACAGGTCCTACGCCATAATCTGTAGCAACCATCTCTTTTCCATCTATGTTAAGTTTAACAAATGCATATGGCATTGTTCCGACCCCAGTAGAAACTGAGAATCCTGTTAATTGGACAATCCTCTTTAATTTATTTTCTCCAATGATCTCATTTGCAATAGATAACAACTCGACTTCTGTGACTTGCTTGCCTTGATCACCTATGTTTTTTACCTGATCAAGAATCTGCTTTGTCTGTTCGTCATTTGGTTCTATTCCATATTCCTTTAGCATTGCATTCATACCATGTATTCCGGCGTGTTTTCCAACTTGTAGCCATCGTGTTCTACCAACAATCTCAGGACTGATTGGCTCGTACGTTAATGGATTACTTAATACACCATGAGTATGAATTCCTGATTCATGCCCAAATGCATTCTCTCCAACAATTGCCTTATTTGGTTGAACATTAATTCCAACTACTTTAGAAACATAACGTGATGTTTCATAAAGTAATTCTGTGTTAATGTTGGTTTCCCACTTTTGCTCAAATTGCAAACTATTCAATGCCATTACAAATTCTTCTAATGATGCATTTCCTGCGCGTTCGCCTATTCCATTAATAGTTACATGTGCACATTTTGCTCCTGCTTGTATTCCAGATACTGCATTTGCTACAGCAAGACCAAAGTCATTATGGCAATGAACACTGACTGGTAACTTTGTTGCGTCTATTGCATCTTTAGTAATCTCCGCAATATACTGTGGAGTTGAATAACCTACTGTATCAGGTATGTCTATTCTGTCAGCTCCTGCCTTTGCAACTTCTCCAAAAACTTTTTTCAAAAAATCTCTATCAGTTCTTGTTGCATCTTCTGCTGAGAATTCAACTTGTAATCCTCTTGATTTTCCATATTCCACTGCTTCTATAGCTTTCTCTAATGCCTGTTCACGTGTCATTTTGAGTTTATATTCCAAGTGAATATCAGACGTTGCAATGAAAGTATGAATATAATTTAAGCCACAATCAATTGCAGCGTCTATATCTTTTTTATTAGTACGTGCTAAACCACATAACTCTGCTTTTAAATTTTCACTTGAAATCATTTTCACTGCTTCACGTTCTCCATCTGAAATAACAGGGAACCCAGTTTCAATTGCATCTATACCTAATTCATCAAGTTTTTTTGCAATGTTTAACTTCTTTTCAGGTGAGAGGGAAACACCAGGTGTCTGTTCTCCATCACGCAATGTGGTATCGAATATTCTTACATTCAATGTTTAGTCCTCTCCAATGCAGTGATTCCAGTTCTAGCAATTTGTAATATGCCAAACTTGCTTGCTAATTGTTCAAATGCGCTAATTTGGTGTGGGGTTGCAGTCATTTCAACCATGATTGACTCTTTTTTTGCATCATGTATTTTTGCCCCGTAGGCACTAGCCATTTTGTTTATCTCCATGCTATCTTCTGGGTTGGTTACTTTTATCTTGAAGATGACTTATTCCCTGTACACTGTGTTATTTTCATCTAACCTACGCACTTCTATTGTATCAATCATCTTATCAAGTTGTTTTACTATTTGAGAGATTTGTTTTTCGTCGCCGATTGTAGTTACAGTGATCCGAGAGTAATCTGGGTCTTCAGTGACACCCACAGATATACTATCGATGTTAAAGTTTCGTGAACGAAAAAGATGTGTAACCTTGAACAAGATCCCCGGTTTGTTTTCTACTTTGATTGATAATTTTGCCCACATTGTAATCACTATGATGGTAGGATCATTTCCTTTAATGAAGTTCCTGGTGCTACGAATGGTAAGA
>CAYVWD010000016.1:0-11372 GCA_964455405.1 uncultured Candidatus Nitrosopelagicus sp.
CATCTCTACAGCAATTCTTTCGTTGCCCTCAAACGAATCATCTGCTAAAAGTGATTCAAGATTTTTTTCAGTTAGTGCAGGATACGCAAAGATCATGAATAATCCTATTATGCCGAGATAAATCGGTGCTCTTTTTTTTAAAAATGATGAAAAACTCTTTGGGTTATCAGATTTTTTTATTTCGTCAGGTTTTTTCTTTGCCAATTAGACTAGCCTTTTTTCTTTGCAACCTGCATATACAGATCTACTGTTCCACTTCCAATTGGTATCTGACTACCAACTATAACATTTTCAGTAATTCCTTTAAGTTGTTCAGTTTCTCCTGTTCTAGCAGCACCTGCAATGGTTGGAACAGTAATTTCAAATGCAGCACGTGCAAGAACACTATCTTTTGTACCTGCAATTCCATGACGGCCTATCTGTTGCATGTAACCACGATGACACATCAAATCAGATACTAACATTAGATATCTTTGATCTACTTCAAGTCCTTGATCTTCAAGAGTAGAACTTAATTCATTAATCAAAGCGTTCCGTGCAGCCTCAATTCCAAGGGTTTCTGCAATTTCTGAAACATTATTTGTTCTGACATTATCTCTGTCAATACCCTGAACCTCCATAACTTTGGAAAGATTTGAACCTGTTGTTTGAATTACCCACTCATTGTCTTTTTTAACAATTGTTACACGTTTAACATCAGGAACCCCTTTTACAGTTGTTTTCAGAACTTTGTTTCTTACTGCAATTACAGTTGGAACATCAGATTCCTCATCAACCAAATTTAGAACCATTGTCTCACCTAGAGCTTCAAGTTTAAATTTTTTATTTGATTCTAGTGCTGATATTACATCATCGATTGTACAGGCTCTGTCCTTTAATTTTCGCATGTTTAAGTTAAGAGAGATTTTGGTGGCATAATCAGTATCAGTATCCACAATAAGATCATTTACTGTTGTTTGTAAGATATTTTTTGCAATTTCAACCGCTTTCGTCTGATCACTTTTTGCATCGCCTTTTAGATAAATATCCATGGTTGGTGTAACAGGTTTTTTACGTGCGTCAACTAACTCGATTAACCTTGGAAGCCCAAGAGTAACGTTACGTTCAGCAATTCCTGCAAAGTGGAATGTTCTTAATGTCATTTGAGTGCCAGGTTCACCTATTGACTGTGCGGTTACAATTCCAACTGCTTGTCCTGGCTCTGCTTTTGCCTTATTGTATAATTCAAGACCTTTCTTTGCGACTTTTTCAGCGCCATCTTTACTCAATTTTGAGCTTTCTAGTGCATTAGAAACAATATTTGCTAATCTTGGATTAAAAGTTTTTACATATTTTTTAGCGATTGATGAAATTTCATCTTTTGTTGCAGGTTTACCAGACTCAACTATATGCTGTGCGTCAACTAATCTATTAATATTAAATGCCTCTCCATGATCACTTTTTGCTACATCTATTCCATCTTCACCATACAAAAATTGTATTATATGTCCGTGAGGATCTCTTACAGTTCCATCATATTCTAATCTAATGTGTTCAAGTGCATTAATCAATCTCCTTTGCATATATCCACTTTGTTGCGTTCTAACTGCAGTATCCACTAATCCCTCTCTTCCTCCCATTGCATGAAAGAAAAATTCCAGTGTGGAAAGACCGTCACGATAATTAGATTTTACAAATCCATGAGCGTCAGGATCATTATCATGTTGAGTAAAGTGAGCTAACACACGATTGCCATAGCCCTTGTTAAGGCGGTTTCCTCGTCTAGCTTGCTGACCTAATGCACCTGCCATTTGACCTACGTTTAGTGATGAGCCTCTAGCACCTGTTGTAGCCATAATTTTTCCTGCATTATTGTCATCTAGAGAACTATTTGCTGTGTTTGCAGCTCTATCCCTAGCCTTTCCTAGATTGTTAACAATATATGCTTCAAGTGTTTCTTTAGTTGTCATACCTCTAGTACCTTTAAGTGTACCATTCTTTTCTTGCTCTATTAGATCATAAACTTCATCATATGTTTTTTTAATGTCATTATGAATTACTTCTCTATCTTTGTCTGATAATTCTAGATCACCATAACCATAACTAAATCCATAATGTGTGATGAATTGTTTTATCATGATTAATTCAGAGTTGAGGAATTGTTTTGCTTGGGCATTACCATAGTCTTTTGCAATTCTATGTAGAACACTCTCAGGTTCTTCTGCACCGATTGATGATTTATCGATAACACCACTAATCAATTGACCATTTTTGATAACTACATCTTTTTGTTTACCAGATGTTCCTTTTGACCATTTGGATGTCATAATATAATTAAAATCGTCAGGTAGGAATAATGAGAATAGTTGTTTGCCAGTGTATGTCTTATCTTTTTTATTTTCAGGTTCTGGAAGTTTTCCAGGAAAACCCCCAAGCATTGCAAGATTTGCAAATTCCTGACTAGTTAACGTAGTGCCATCTTTTGTCATTAAATATGCACCTGTGATAAAATCACGTAATCCACCAATAATTGGACCGCCAAATCTTGGTGAAATTAATTGATCCTGGACACGCATCAATAGTATTGCCTCAGACCTAGCTTCCTCACTTTGTGGTACATGAAGATTCATCTCATCACCATCAAAATCAGCATTATACGGTGGACATACAGATGGATGAAGTCGGAAAGTTTTACCTGGAAGAACGCGTACATAGTGAGCCATGATTGACATTTGATGGAGTGAGGGCTGCCTGTTAAAAAGAACAACATCACCATTCATAAGATGTCTTTCAACTAAGAATCCAATTTCTAATGATTCAGCTATTATTGAGCGGTCTTCTACAAAGTCTAGTCGTATCTTAACTCCATCAGGTCGTGTAATGTAATTTACACCAGGAAATTGTGTAGGACCATTAATTACTAATTTCTTTAACTTTTCAATATTCCATTCAGTAACAATTTCTGGAATAGTAAGTTTCATCGCTACTGTTTCAGGAACACCTACTTCCGATAGATCAAGATTAGGATCAGGAGAAATTACAGTCCTACTTGAAAAATCAACACGTTTACCAGATAAGGATCCTCTGAATCGTCCTTCTTTCCCTTTCAATCTTTGTGTTAATGTTTTCAGTGGACGGCCGGAACGGTGATGAGCCTGGGGAATCCCAGAAACTTCATTATCAAAATATGTAGTAACATGATATTGTAGAAGATCTACTAGATCCTGTACTATGAGTGGTGGTGTACCAGCTTCTTTACTTTCTTTTAATCTTTGGTTTACTCGTATGATGTCTACAAGTTTGTGGGTAAGGTCGTCTTCTGATCTAATTCCTGTTTCAAGAATAATTGATGGTCTAACTGTTACAGGAGGCACTGGGAGTGCTTGTAACACAAACCATTCAGGTCTAGCTGTTTTTGGATCATAACCAAATAATTCTAATTCCTCGTCAGGAATATTTGCCATCCGTTCTCTAATTGTAATTGGTAATAGTCTGTTTTCTCCAATCTCAGTTTTTTCAATGAATGTAGTTGGTTTGGTAAAGATTATTTCATACTGAGATTTTCCACATAAAGGACAATCTTTATGTTTTTTGGCTTTTTCTTGTATTTGCTCTGGAATACGTTTCTGAGAAATAACTGTGTATGAGGAATGTCTTTCTCGGATTTTTTTAAATTCGTCCAGATCTTCCTTAGGGATTTTTATTCGACCGCAAGTTCTACATGTTGATTGTAGTAATTTGTAAATATTATCAACAAATGCTATGTGTAGCACAGGCTCGGATAATTCAATATGCCCAAAATGTCCAGGACTTCTAGCAGCAGTATTACCATCTGTTACGCATTTCTGACCTGGTTCTAATACACCTAATCGACCATCCATTAAACCACCCTGGACAGCCATACCATCCTCATCGTATGTTTCAGGTTGTGTGATTTCACATACAGAGTATTTTCGAATTTCTTGAGGTGACCATACTGCAAAGGTTATTTCATTAATGGTTTTAGTAGCTGACATTAGATTCTCTCCTTAAGATGCAATCTTGGTGCTATGTTTAGACTAAGGATTTCTTGTAATAGTAGTTTGAAAGCATAAGCAACTGAAACAGATGATATTGGAGCAGTATCTCCACATTGTGCACAAACAAATTTTCTTTTTCTTGCATCATGGTATCCTGTAAGACCACACTTTTCACAAATTAGGATGTCAGTTTTATCGGATTCGTCAAGTAAACGGTCTTTTAGCAACATGGAAGCACCATAAGCAATTAGACAATCACGTTCCATCTCTCCAAATCTAAGACCTCCTCCACGAGCTCTACCTTCAGTTGGTTGTTTTGTTAACATCTGAACTTGACCTCTTGCTCTTGCATGAATTTTATCAGATACCATATGATGAAGTTTCTGATAGTATACTACTCCAATAAATACATCGACTTCAAATGATTTACCGGTTCTACCATCATACATTTTCTCTTTTCCTGAATATTTGAAACCAGCCTTGTCTAGAATCTCTTTTACTACATCCATCTTTTCTCCTACAAATGCAGAGCCATCAAACTGTTTTCCTCTAATTGCAGCAGCCTTACCTGTAATTGATTCCATCATCATCCCTACAGTCATTCTAGATGGAAATGCATGTGGGTTAATCAAAACGTCTGGTGATACACCATTTTCTGTGTATGGCAGATCTTCGTTTTTAGCTAAAACTCCTAGTACGCCCTTCTGACCATGTCGTGAAGCAAACTTATCACCTATTTCTGGTGTTCTCATATCACGAACTCGTATCTTGTACATCTTTCCACCTTCATCTGACTGTGTCATAACAACAGTATCAACAACTCCAGTTTCTGATGGTCGTACACCAATAGAAGTATCTCGTCTATATGGTCCACTTGTTTCAAATTCTTTATACTCCTCCATAAATCGTGGAGGGCTTGTTTTTCCAATCAAAATATCACCACCTAAAACATTAGATTCTGTTGCAACAACTCCATCATCTTCTAACATTCTATATGCTTTTTCTCCCTTGAATCCCCTTACATTATCATCAGCATTTGGAATTTCAAAGTTATCCCTCATTCCACCGGGATACTGTTTTGCTTCTGCCTCATAAATTCTATAAAAGAATGTTCTAGCTAATCCTCGATCAACAGATGCCTTACTTAACACAATTGCATCTTCAATATTATAACCGTCAAATGGAAGTACAGCAACAACACAGTTTTGACCTGCAGGTCGTTCTTCCATTCCTAAAAGATTTAGTGCCTTTGTAGTGACAATTGGAGTTTGAGGATACAACATAAAATGTTGACGAACATAAGTGCTAGTATTCATCATCGGTGTGGAGAATCCTAAACTCTGCTTAGCCATTGCAGATTCGTATGTATTTCTTGGTGATTGATTATGTTCAGGATATGGAATTATTGATGCACCTGCACCCAGAATTGCAGACGGAAATATCTCTAAGTGAGTTTGTTTTTTGAGTTCTTTTACATCAAAGGTAATCTGACAATTCTCTTCTTCATTTGCATCAATTAGTTCAATAGAGCCCATTCTAACCAGATCTGTCCATGAGATGAGTTTTTTTGAAATTTTTTCTAAAACTTCATCAGTGAGTATTGATTTTCCATCATTTACTATAATTAGTGGTCGTAACACTCTGCCTGCATTACAATTAACGTACAATCTTTGTGTCGCACCTTCCAATTCAGGTTTATGAATAGATATTCCAATATGAGGATGTATTTTTGAAGTTCGTCTTAAACTACGCAACTCATTAACTAATTTTTCACCATCTTTGTGAAATCCAATTAATTTTCCATCTACGAATATTCTTGTACCATCCTTCTTGATTAGATTATTTGTGGTAAGTAGATCAGAAACTCCAAGTTCAAATAGTTTCTCAGTAATATCCTCGTTTGGAACACTAACAGAAATTATTGCAGATAATGCCAAGTTTTTTACTAAACCACAATTAGAGCCTTCAGGAGTCTCACTTGGACAAATTCTGCCAAAATGAGTAGAATGAAGATCTCTAGCTTCAAAGTTAGGTTGTGTCCTACTTAGTGGTGATTGTACCCGTCTAAGATGACTTATAGTTGAAAGATAATTTGTTCTATCAAGTAACTGTGTTACTCCAACCCGTCCCCTTCCCCAGTTTCCAGTGGCAATAGCATTGTTAAGTTTATCAGATATTATTCCGGGTCTTATCGCAGCTGCAACTGCATTGATTCCTCGTTTTTGTCCAGAGCGTTCTAACTGGTATTTCATATCTCTAACCAAATTTCTAAACGCAGTTCTGAATAAATCAGCAAGCATTTGTCCTGCGAATTTTATGACTTTATTTCCATAATGGTCCTTATCGTCTGGTTCTAGCCAACCAATTCTTAATTCAATGAGTTTACATACAGCTTCACCCAAAAAGTGTGCTTTTTCTTTTCTATTTTCTGGATGCTTCCCTAAGTGTGGAAGAAGCCCCCAATCCAATAGTGTTTCAGTTCTTTTAATTTGAAACTCTTCTAACATTCCAGGTGCAATTCTTTTACTAATGTAGACTATCGCATCTTTTGCTGTTGCTATATCACCTGCCTTTTCAAAAGATCCTTCTAATTGATTTTGTATTTCGTCTACAAGAGATACAGCACCCGCAATATCTTTATCAGATTCTAATCCAAGTGCACGCATTAATGTTACAATTGGAATATCAACTGGAGAACCAGGAATTTTTGCAACAATCATGCCATCATCTTTCATAATTAATTCAAGTTTTGCACGATAACCAATTATTGATGAATACACTTTGGCTTTATGTACTATTTTACCGCCAACCTTTTCAGCATCAACTATAATTTTATTGTAGGATAGATCTTCTAATCCAACAATTACTCTTTCTGAACCATTAATTATAAAATAACCACCAGGATCTCGTGGATCTTCCTGATGATCAATTAATTTTTGCTCGTTAAAAGTATGCAGCATGCATGCATGTGATTTTACCATAACTGGCATATCACCAATATGGATGAATCTTTTCTCAATCATTTTATTATCTTCAATCACACTTACCTCCATCATCACTGGCGCAACATACGAAATATTTCGTAATCTTGCTTCGGCGGGTGTAATATGTGTGATCGAACCATCGAGTTCCATCATTCTTGGCTGCTGTAATTTTATTTTCTCTAACTGGATTTTGTATGGATATTCTGCATTTTCAATATCAAGTTGATTCACTTCGGTTATAATTTGCTGTAATCCATTTTCTAAGAATTCATCAAAAGAGTTCAGGTGTTGTCTAGCAATTCCCTCTCTTTTTAGAATGTCTTTAATCACAGGCCAACGTTTGTTGTATACACTTTCCATTATGTTTCCACCACATATCTGTAGTACAAGCTTGAACCCGAAGTTCCACTCTTTCTTGTAATCTTGATCATGTCACCAGGTTTTACACCAAGTCCAATTATTGCTGGATCATTTACAAAGATTAATGGTAATTCAGTAGCCTTACAATTGAATTTTTGTAAAACTTCTTCAGCCTCTTTTTTTGTCATGATTTCATGTTTTGGAACATATACATGATTGGGTACGAGAATGATATTCTTCTTAGTTGCCAAAAATTAAACCCCCATGCATAACATTAGTTGTCTGAAAAAATAATTGGCACAAACTGAACAAAAGTTTCTGTGAGAGCAATATATATTTACTTAGAAATTTCACTTAAAAAAATTAAAATTTTCCTAAAGTACTACTTTTTTTAATTATATCTGGTTAAATATGATCTAGATCATTAAAAATTGTGAAATTAAGGGGTTTTTGGCTTCTTGCTTTTTCAGCGTTATTACTAATTCCATTTCTAACAGTTGATAGTTTTTCAGTAGATGATGGATTGGATGTATCGCTCAATAAAGATTCATACGCTGCTGGAGAAACGATTACCGTATCTGGACATGTAATAGGTGGTCATGCAGGTCCAATAACTATAGTAATATTTTCACCAAATGGAAATGTAGCTTCTATTGCACAAGTAGATCCTGACTCTGAAAATAATTTCAGTGAAGATGTTGTAACCTCTATTGGTGGCTTATGGAAAGAAACTGGAACATACATCATGAAAGTAACTCACTATTGGGGTACAATCGAATTACAATTTGAATATGGTGGATTGATGCAAGCTCAAGTTGGTCCTTCTAATGATGTAGACGAATCTACAAGTGAAACAGAATCATCCGTAGTTGGTGACCTTTCGCCATTAAGCCAAGGTGATGAGGTAGATGTAATTCAAATTGAAGACTATGATATGTATTATACAATCACTGGTGGAGAAGTTGTTAGGATATTTCCAGATACTGAAAATAATTCATTGATCATACAGGTTGAAACATTTAGTGATGGTGAATTAATAATTACATTACCAAAACAAGTTCTTGACACAGATGAGTATGGTTTCTTTGTGTTAGTTGATGCAGAGGAAACTGCTCATGATTCAATGTCAACATATGATTCTTGGACTTTGCAAATTCCATTCTATAACGGCACAGAAGAAATTGAGATTATTGGCACATTTGTTATTCCAGAATTTGGGACTATAGCAGTAATGATCTTAGCAGTAGCAATTACTTCAATAATTGTACTTTCTGCCAAATCAAAGCTAAATCTTATTCCAAAACTATAGTTTATTGATTAAAAAGTAAATATACATAAATAGACAAAACTTTGAGAAATCACAAGATGAACGGTAAAGCTATCATACTACTTTTGGCTATCGTGTCAGTAGGTAGTATGGGCATCACTTCACAAGCGTTTGCAGACCATCATCCAGTGGACTTTGGCACAGACCAAGCAGATCCATTGCTAATTAGCACAGATGGTGATACATATGATCACGAATCTGTAATTACAATTGATGGTTCTGTTGCAAATACAGCTAGAGGTACTGATGTAACAATTGTTATAACAGGTCCAATGGGTATTGTACAAATTGATCAAGTTCCAATTTCAAGCGATGGTAGTTTCTCAACTACTGTTAACACTGCAAGCAAAATGATGAAGTATGATGGAGAATACAAAATCAAAGCAACATATGGTACACAAGATCTTAGTGCATATGTCTATGTTAATTTGGTAGGTGGAGTTGAAGCTGGTTCAATGTCAGGTCACGAAGAACATGATGATGGACATCATGACGAAACTTATGACTTGGCAAGTGAAGTAGATTATAGTATTAGTGGTGGACACGTAGAAAGTGTTACTGCTAATGTAAATGGAAATTCCCTGGTTGTAGCAATTCATGACGCAGAAGATGGCGGTGAATTAACAATAACACTACCAAGTGATATCATCACACCATTCAATGATGGTACATTCTTCGTTCTAGTTAACGATGAAGAGAGTGATGATGCAAGTCAGAGTGGAAATACAGTAACTGTTCCATTTGACGCAGACGCAAGCACGATTGAGATTGTAGGAACTCATGTTGTCCCAGAATTTGGTACAATTGCAGCAATAATCCTAGCAGTAGCAATTACTTCAATAATTGTACTATCTGCAAAGACTAAACTCAGCATTATGCCAAAACTCTAAAACTCATCTTTTTTTCATTTTTTTATTTGTTTCTACATGATATCTAGTAAGAATAAATATACAACCAAGTTAGTATTGTATAGTGCAAAAAATAATTCTGTTATCTATACTATTTCTTACAATCTCAGTTTCTCCAGTTTTGGCACAACAAGAGAATCTTACTACACAAGTTATTACACTAAATACTGACAAGACAGCTTACTATGAAGGTGATGTTATCACAATAACAGGAAATGTGTCAAAAGTAATTACGGGTGATCAAATAATTATTCAGGTACTTTTTGATCTAAACATAATTGGAGTTGATCAGCTAAGTGTTACAGAATCTGGTGATTTTACAACTACAATTGTTGCTAAAGGAGCACAATGGCAAAATGAAGGAACCGTAATTATCAAGGCTGTGTATGGGCAGGAATTTACTGAAACATCAATAAAGTTTTTTAAAGAAACTGGAACAAATTTCATTTCACACAAAGAGGTGACAATTCCTGGTGGTGGAACGTTCGATGTTAATTATACTCTCAAGGGTGCTGTTGTAAAATCGATAGAATTGAATACTGAAAATCTAGCACTGGATATACTCATAGATACAGACTCTAATGGTGCTTTAGACATTGAGCTTCTTAGAGACAACATTGATTCTATTAATGAAAATGGATTTGATGAGAAATTCATTGTGTTAATCTATACATCAGATGGGGAATCTTTCATTCAAACAGAATTCAATGAAATAGAGACAACTGTAGATTCACGTTCTCTTTACATTCCAATAAAGGATGGTGATAGTAAAATCCAGATTATTGGAACGAAGGTGATTCCAGAATTTGGTACAATTGTGACTATGATATTTGTCATTGCAATCATTTCAATGATTGCAATTTCGGCAAAAACAAAGCTAAATCTGCTTCCAAAGATATAGTTATCAGATAAAATGTAAATATACATAAATAGATAAAACATCAACAATTTCACAAGATGAACGGTAAAGCTATCATACTACTTTTGGCTATCGTGTCAGTAGGTAGTATGGGCATCACTTCACAAGCGTTTGGAGCAGGATATGGTGACTATGATGCTCCATATAGATACTATGATGGGGATAGAGATGAAACAGGATATTCTCATGGTGTGCATGAAAAAATAAACGAAAGAGTACTTCTCTTTAATACAGATAGTGATACATATGATCACGAATCTGTAATTTCAATTAACGGACTTGTGAACAGGGATGATCTAAGTTCTGCGGTAACGATTATTGTATCAGGTCCAATGATTCTGATTCCACCACCCACAAATGAAGTGATGGAGCAGGGAACAGCAGCCAAAATATATGCTCCAATGAGTATTGTATACATTAATCAAGTTTCAGTTTCAAGCGATGGTAGTTTCTCAGATACTGTAAACACTGCAAGTGCAATGATGAAGTATGATGGTGATTACAAAATCAAAGCAACGTATTCGACGAACGATTCTCACGGATTGGTCAATTATTTTGAATATGTTACTTTGGTAGATGGTGTTGAAATTGGTTCAATGTCAGGTCACGAAGAACATGATGATGGACATCATCACGAAGAGGTAATCGACTTGGCAAGTGAAGTAGATTATAGTATTAGTGGTGGACACGTAGAAAGTGTTACTGCTAATGTAAATGGAAATTCCCTGGTTGTAGCAATTCATGACGCAGAAGATGGCGGTGAATTAACAATAACATTACCAGGTGATGTCATCACTCCATTTAACGATGGTACATTCTTCGTTCTAGTTAACGATGAAGAGAGTGATGATGCAAGTCAGAGTGGAAATACAGTAA
>CAYVWD010000017.1:0-4663 GCA_964455405.1 uncultured Candidatus Nitrosopelagicus sp.
TATGGAATTAAGATAGCTTGGATCTATGTAATCAGGTCCTACCTTGAATGGTTGTATTGTATAACCTCTTTTCTTCAAACCGTAGATAATGGCACTTGTAATTGACGTCTTACCAACACCGCTTGTTGATCCACTAATTACTAATCTTGGTATCGTCAATTTAATTACTTGATTAGTTTTTTATTTAAATGGATTCAAAATGGCAGAAGATGGACTTGTAATTGTGTATACAGGTGGTGGAAAGGGAAAAACAACTGCTGCACTTGGAATGGCATTAAGAGCAGTTGGATACCAGCATAAAGTGTGTATGATACAGTTTATCAAAGGATCATGGCATTATGGTGAGATGGATTCATCAAAAAAACTAAGTCCAGAATTTGAACTTATTCCAGCAGGTAAAGGATTTGTTGGAATTATAGATGATAAAAGTCCTAGAGAAGAACACCAAAAATATGCAGAGGAAGCCATAAAGACCTGCAAAGAAAAAATTCAATCAGAAAAATATGATCTTGTTATTTTAGATGAGATTAATTATGCAGTAAATCTTGGTTTAATCGATATAGAAAGTGTGATAGAGTTAATTAAATCAAAACCAAAAAAATTGGATCTAGTTCTAACTGGAAACCATGCAAAAGCAGAAATTATAGAACTAGCCGACTTGGTTACTGAGATGAAAGAGATCAAACATCCATTTCAAGCTGGTATAAAGGCAAAAAAAGGAATTGACTTCTAATCATCACTGTTAAATTACCTAAAAAAAATCATTGAACAAATGACTACAGAAGTTCAAGAATTACCTGAGATTGGTGAAATTGTTATTGCTACAATTAAAAAAACTGGTGATCATGGCGCATATGTTTCCCTAGATGAATATGATAATATTCAAGGATTCTTACACATATCAGAAATTGCTCCAGGTTGGGTTAGAAAAGTAACAAAATATGTCAAAGAGGGAGATAAAAAAGTCCTGCTAGTAAAAAAGATTCAAGAAGATAGAGCAGAGATTGATCTTTCCCTAAAACAAATCTCAAAAGAACAAAGAAAAAAGAAGTTACTGGATGTTAAACGATTTGAAAAAGAGCAGGGCATTTTAAAAAATATACAAGATAAGGTAAAACTTTCTACAGAAGAAATAGATGAGTTGGAGGAAAAATTATTATCAAAATACAACTCAGTTTATGACGCTATAATTGAAATTGGAACAAAAAATATTAGCGTAATTGATGACTTGAAGATTTCAGAAAAAATCAAAAAAACAATTGAAGATCTTAGTAAAAAAATTAAACTTCCAACTGTTGAAGTTAGAGGAATTCTAGATCTGAGTAGTAATAAATCAGATGGTATGGAAGTTATTAGAAAAATATTATTAGATATTCTAAAAGAAAATAAGGATGAAAAAATTGAAATATCATATTTGGGAGCACCAAAATATAGGTTAAGTATAGTTGCTCAAGATTTTAAAACAGCAGAAAGAACCTTAAAATCAATTCTTGAGAAGATTGAGAAAAATATATCAAAGCAAAGTGGTACGTTTGAATTTTCTAGAGAAGGTTCAAAAAAGATAGGTGAGGGATAATGCGTTTCCAGTTAAGAAAATGCATTAAATGTAACAAATATTCATTAAAGGAATCTTGCAGTGTTTGTAAAGAAAAAACTAAAAGTGTGCATCCAGCAAAATTTTCTCCCGATGATAAATATTTGAGATATAGAATTTTAAATAAAAATTAGTATTTTCCTTATGGAGTATAGTCATGATTAATCTTGTAAATCAATATTGTTATCATACGAGATTGTTCTGCTTCGGAGAAGCTAGGTGATGCGTAAACCAGTGTAAGTGGTCCATTAGGATCGTCTAGTTTAATGTCTTTTACATACAGAGGAATAAGACCATCATGATATGATACATACTGGACTTGAGTTTCAGGGTGTATGTATGATGATATCTTGAACGGAATAAGATCACCAAGTAGTGTGGTCTCAAACATAATTGGTTTTGGTGTTGAGCCATCGCTCTCTAAATATCTAAATGGATTCAAGCCTGCAACCGCCATAAACCATTGTTTTTTGCTTTCATCCCCGCCTCCATCTAGCTCATAGAGTGGAATAGAATCGGTCTCGTATCTTGTACCAGCAAGAAAAATCAGAACATAATCTGCATCTAATCCTGAAACCATACCTAGTTCTCCAATTGCTGTAACTTCGGGATTCTTTGGTATTGCTACATAATGCTCTGAAACGTCTGTTGTAGGACTAGAAGTTAAAATAACCCAAGCATGTTCTGTTGGGGATAATAGAGTTCTTGCAACCTTCTCAATCTGCCATGTACTAAGTGTCGCGTTATCTACCAATGTCGTTCGTTCGCCGAGTGTCTGAATCCAATAACCATAATCCCACCACGAAAATATCACAGAATCAGGTGGTGTATTTTCTTTTATCCATAACGTTGCATCATGCCAATCATTTGTGGTGATTTTATAATGTGATGCCCCATTAAGAATTGATGGGGTCATCTGTGCCATTGACGACCAATTTCTATCTTCTGGTAGTATGATAGGCGCGGTAAATAACCCAATAATTATTGTACAAAAAATAATTTGTAGTGCAATATTTTGTTTTTTCAGCACATTCTTTAGCAAAATTGTAAAACCAATAGAACCTAAAATAATTAACGCGATAGACCCATAAAGTTCTAGTCTGATAAATGCTGAACTTGTATACATAGCAACTAATGCAAAAATTAGTGCGAATGCTGTAAGATGGTTTGGTATGAAAAAATTGGAATTTCTTTGTGTGTTTGAAAATAGTAACCATGCACCTATAAGTCCAAATATTATGAAGACTGACAAATATGTAAATGACCATGATAGGCTTGTTGTCGTATGTTCTGAAACTGAAGTAACCAGTGGATCTGTTGCAGAAAGAAATGGATTGATTGCATTCATGTACCTGAATGATGGAAATAGACTTACCGCGGAAAGAATTCCTATTCCTGTTGCTACAAATCCAACCACCAAAATAAGAGAATTCCGAATCTTTGTGTTTACACTACTAAAGTTTTGAACAATTAAAATTAGTATCATAAATATTGTTGGCAATAAAATAATAAATCCGCCATATCCAGTCACAAAATCAATACCGGGTCTATCAAATAACAACGTAGTTAGTAATAGTGAACCAGAAAATGTTGGAATAGACCAAAATAGAAATTTGTTATCATTATTGAAGAATGGTAGTGCAATAAAAAATATGGCTAATGGTAATAAAAAGAATTGAACGCCACCCCAAGATGCAAGACCTAAAGCAATGAATATTCCAGCAAAAATTAATTTAATAAATGAAGTTTTGCCTTTGTTAGTTTTTATGGCTGAAACAAATAGGTATATTCCAATAAAAGCTAGAAACAATCCAAGTGGTTCAGATTTAAACCATCCAATTACTCCTCTCAAAATAATAGGTATTGATATGGCAAACATTAAAGATGCTACAAGACCAGCTGTTGTTCCACCAATGACCCGTACAAACGCGAACACAGCGACTGATGTTAATGAACCAATGATTACAGGGAACATTACTACAAAATCATAAAGTGGTGTGTTTCCACCAAATATGTTATACAAAGTCGCTGTAATCAAGTGTAAGGCTACCTGTGATGTTGTAGAGACATCTCGCCCAAATGGATGCCATGACTTATCATCATGCCATTCGAGATATGCACTATATCCATTATCGACAATGAATTCCGTGGCACGCAAATTAAAATAAGGATCAAATTCATTTAAAGCAAATCCATAGTCGGCAGGTTGAACACGCAATAGTGCTGATGCCGATACAGATAGCGCTAAAATTCCTATAATCAACAGATGTTGAAGTCTAAAATCAAAATCTCCAACAGAAAATAATTTTGCGTTTGATAACATATAGCAACGATATTGTGATGATATTTGGCTTTTTGTATGAAATTATGGTGCAAAAGTTCCTGTTAGTTTTGCTTCAGCAAGAATATGACCTTTCATTGCATCTTCTAATTCTTGTTTTGAATAACCTTCATTCAGATCCAAGTCTGTATCCAATTCATATGCCTTGAAGACATATGTGTGACGTTTATCAGGAGGTGCAGGTCCACCATAACCAATTTCACCAAAATCATTTTTGCCCTCTGTTACAATGTCGTTGTCCCAATCATCTGTATTCCTGTATGCTAGCCAATGAACCCAAACTTTGCCCACTACAGCCATTGCGTCTGGATCATCCATGATTATTGCAAGCGGACCAGGAAAATTTTGCGTGTTCAGGAAATCAATGTCGGGTTTTTCATTTCCATGTTTGTAACCACATTCCTTAGGAATTTCTTCACCATCTTTGAAATCATTAGAGATTATAGAAAATTCAGACATGATTAATTAAATAATTATTTTTAAAATAAAGTTTACTAGTTTTCAAGAACGATCTTATCGTTATGTATTGATAAAACAGAACCACCAACTTGTTTGATCTTAGTTTTTAGTTCTTTATCCATTGTTGCCACCATCCCACCATTTTTCTCTACAAAATCTAATATTCCTAGATCAGCTGTTTTTCCTGTAATTGAATTTGTTTTAAAATTTTTAATATGCTCAAGAGTTTGTGTTACAGCGTTATTTTTATCAGGATCTTCTGCTAAATG
>CAYVWD010000018.1:0-5651 GCA_964455405.1 uncultured Candidatus Nitrosopelagicus sp.
AATTAGAAAACCAATAATTCTCACCAGTGCGAGCTGGTGGACGAATGCTGCTACGGCAGAGGAAACTCCTCTCTCCATGCAGAAATTGTGGTCTGGTGATAGGCAGTCAGAGATGACTGGCAACAGCATAGAAAAAAATCCCACTTGGAGTGTACGATGATGACACAATCTGAGGTTTCCAACGGAGGAATGGAAAATCTGTCCCACAAGGAGCAAGGCCAAACAGAACTATAGAATTCTGCATCTGGTTCAGGTAGGCTGCAAAGCTAAATATCGTCTAAAACAGAAAGAGGGTTACGGCCAGCACGCACTATTCTGGTTTCCAGCCTTTTGGCATGGAACCACGACTTGATTCTTTTTTCTCTTCTTCTGGTGCAGTTTTTTCTTCAACTTGAGGATTATCATAAACACTTCTGTGCTGAGCATAATCCTCTCCAGCAAGATATGATTCACCTCTGTTGGTTTGATAACCACCAGAACCTGCACTTGTTCCTGCAGCTCGAAGTTGTGAAGGATCAATTCCTGTCTGAACACCACCTTGTTTAATTTCTTTTTTGCGTTTATTTTCACTTATAATAAATACTGCAATACCTGCAACAGCTGCCATTCCAGCCATTCCATAGATGATCATCATTGGGAATCCGCCAGTTGATGTAGTTGCAAATCCTTCTGGTGCTGTTGGACTAAAACCGAAAACTTCACTGTTTTGCAAAACATCAACATTTGCAAAACCTGCAACGAAAATGTTTGCTGCATCTGCAGATTCTATAGTTCTGAGATCATAAGTTGTATCGGTGGTAAATGTTGCTGTATGTTCTTTCTCAGTTTGAATTCCTTCTCTCAAACTGCTTTCACCCATTGTATATGAAGACCATACTAATCCTGCAAGCTCTTCCGACATTCCAAATTGAGAAGCGTCAACGTTAATTCCTGTTGGATCAAACAAAAAGTGCCAATTACCTAATGGTTGAGCTTTGATACCACTAGCATCCATAAGTGGCGTGTTTAGAATTGCTTCAGCATCTGTTCCCTGTATTGCAGAGTATAATGCAGGTGAAGCGTCAGCGATAAAAGATATTGGAAGATTAATTTCATTATCAATTCCTCTTACATTGATCAAAACAGGTCCATCGACAACAACTCCTCTCCAGTCCATATCAATTAACCCTGCACTACCACCTGTGTAGTCTCGAATAATATGATTAGTAATGTGTAATGTAACAATAATCTTATAGTCAATTGATGTATTTAATCCACGACCAGTAAGTGTGGTATCATAATCAATATCTACATCAGTAACTACAGCATCAGTAAGTGCAGTGTTTTTTAAGAAATAGTTAATCCTGTCACGAAGTTCGTTTACACCTGGATCACTTGAATCGGCAGAAAATGTCTTAGATACTTTTAGACCTCTAAGCTGATCAGCTAGTTGTCCACCATCATCATAGTTTATGATAACTGATCTCTGAAATTTGATTTCTGCTTCTTCGCTAACACCAGACTCCGAAAATGTCCTAAAAGTCATTTGTGCCGCATCAACTGGAGTTATCAAGCCACAAAGCATTATTGTGGCTAAAGATACTGTTAAAACTATTACACGAAACACGAACTTTTACTTTTGATATAATATAATAATCTATTCATAGGGAATGGCCCATTTGATTCAAAAAATCTGAAAAAGTAATATGTAGTTAATGTATTGAGCAAACGGCATAGATAATTTATGATAACAATTTTAGCTGGAGGTACTGGTTCTGTGAAACTTGTCAGGGGCATAACAGCACACGAAAATGACGTGAATGTGATCAGTAATGTTGGAGATAATTACTGGTTATATGGATTGTATATCTGTCCAGATATTGATACAATAGTTTATGGCTTGTCTGATTTACTAGACTATGAAAAAGGATGGGGAATAAAAAAAGATACTTTTGGATTTCTTAGGCAGATGGAAATACTTGGAGAGGAGAACTGGTTCAGAATTGGGGATAGAGATGCTGCCACACATCTAATCAGAACTAACATGCTAAAGAATGGAAAAAATCTTTCCGATATCACACAATGGATGTGTGACAAGTTTGCAATTGAAACAAAGGTTTTTCCAATTACAGATAATATACTAGAAACAAGAATTACATCAAATGGTGAAAGTCTTCACCTACAAGAATTTTGGGTTAAGCACAGAGGGAAAGGACCTATAGAAGGGATTGAATATGTTGGTGCTGACAAAGCAAGACCTTTACCATCAGCAGTAAGCGCAATACAAGATGCCGAATTAGTAATTATTGCACCTGGAAATCCACTTACAAGTATCGGGCCAATGATAAACATCAAAGGTATAAGAAAGGAATTAGCCAAAAATAAAAGAAAGGTTGTAGCGGTTAGTCCGATTATTGGTGATAAAGCGTTTAGTGGGCCTGCCGGAGAGTATATGGCTGCTGCAGGAATTGAAGTGAGTGCATTTGGTGTTGCACAAATGTATGCAGATGTATGTTCAAAAATAATAATTGATACAAAAGACAAAGCACTAACAAAAAAAATTCAAAGCCTTGATCTAAAAGTATTTGACACGAAATTAAAGATGCCAAACAAACTAGCTGAACAGGCACTCGCCGCATTTATTTTAAAACAAGTCAAGTCGTAATTGAAAACAGCAGTTATTATTCCAGTCAAATCTTTTTCCAAATCTAAATCTAGATTAAACTTACCTCCATCTAAAATTCAATTTCTCTGTGAGATAATGCTGGAGGAGATCTTATCCGTAGTTTCAGAGACAGAATCAATTAATGATACTATAATAGTGTCCAAAGACGAGTCTGCGTTTACTATAGGAAAAAAATTTAACTGCATAGAGATATTTGATGAAAAAGAATGCGGAGTTAATGATGCAGTTTTCTTAGGAAATGAATTTCTAGCCGAACATGATTATTCATGTTCTATTGTATTACCACAAGATATCCCACTAATACTTTCAGATGATCTAAATAATTTGCTTAAATGGTATTATCACAAAAAAAATGCAATAATTGTTCCATCAAGACATTTTGATGGAACAAATGCACTGATACGGCCACCTATACCAAACATGAAAACAAGGTATGATGAAGGAAGTTACAAATTTCAGTTTGAGCCAATTAGACTAGCCAAAATGGAGTATTCGTTAGCGCTAATTCATAGAGTGATGATAGATATCGATAACATTGTAGATGTGAATTATTTGATTAGGCAAAATGTTAAACCATTGATATGTGGAAAAATTAAAGAGGTTTTCAATAAATGACTACTAGATACTCAGTTTTTTCTGATTTTTTGTATTAAGGTAATTTATCACGACCGTAACAATTGAGATAATACCGGTTACAACAAGAATAATTTCAAGTGTCCCAATCATTGAATGTGATATAGCATTTTGGATAGAAACCTGATTCAAATCTGAAATAAAAAATATGTATGAATATACAAAATAATTTGTAGCCCAATGAACAAGTATTGCAGAGATTAACCCGTATCTATAGTAAACCCAACCAATAATTATTCCACTAATTGACGCTTGTGCAAATTTCCCTTCACTCCACGGTTCTCCAGATATAATGTGTGCTAATCCAAAAAATAAGCCAACCAGTATGATGATGATTATTGCACGTCTATGCTGCATTATATGTAAATTATTATATGGATGCCATAATGACTTGAAGAAAAATTTGATAGATGACTTGTGTGCAAACATTAAGAAGATTGGTATGCCAATCAGCATTACTCTGAATCCAAGCTCTTCAGTTATTGGTGAAATAGTTATGGCTAGAAATAATGTTAATTCATTTGTGTATTCTGGAGGAAGTGTATTAACGCCAAAACTTTCTTGAATATAATTAATGAGACCAGATATTACAACGATAATGGAAAACCATTTAATTATATTAACAAGATAATTTGCATCTGCACTATCTTTTTCCTTTGTCAGTAGATGATTTATTGATTTTAGAAAATTAATCTTTGGTCCTAGAAACGTTATAACAAAAAGTATAAGAAAAATACTCCAAAAAACTATAAACATATCACCAATTTCAAATTCAAATGGTATGCCCAAATTAATACCAGCTATGAAAATATCAAATTTGTCTAGTGGGAAGCTATAATCAATATCATCACCAATATTAGAATGAAAAACAGTATAAGTTCCAAGGGGAAATGATAGTATCATCATTCCAAAAATTACTGAGATTAAAGCTGAAAGTGGAATTCTACAACCATGTAAAATGTTATTTAGATTAGCCACAATAATTCTAATGAAGTTCTATTACATCCTCAGCAAAACCAAGACCTACTAAAGTCTCTTTTATTGTATCACGATGATCGCCTTGGAGGAAAATATATCCTTCTTTTGCAGTGCCACCGCAGGCATACTTGCTTTTCAGCTCTTTTGCGATATTTTCAAGGTTGTTAATTTTTGGATCAAGGCCATCAATCATTGTACCCTTTTTTTTAAAACGTCTGGTTTCCAGTCTAATGATTATATGGTTACTATCTTTGTTTAAATCACCACACGCACATAAATCGTCAGGAAGTCCACAAGTATTACAAATAACCGCCATTAGTTCGAAATCTTTTGTTCTCACATATTATTAAGCCTTGGTGAAAAAATAATATAGAATTTTTAACTCCTATTAGATGTAAAAGTATGTCTGATGAACTTACCAAAAAAGCAGCTGAAATGCTTTTGCAGGGAGGCACATTATTGAGTGAACCTTGCCCATATTGTAAAGGAGTTCGTGTCATGAAAGATGGAGACGCCTTATGTGTAAATTGTGGAAAAAAACCGGAAGAAATCAATAATGTGATAGAATCCAACAATGGGGCAAAAAACGCTCATAGTCCACTTGATAGATTGGAGGCAAAACTTGAGACTTTAACCAAAGAATTATCAGAAGAATCTAATCATGAGAAGCAAGAATTACTGTTGAAATCAATTAATTCACTAGTAGAAATAATCAAAAAAATGAAAAACTAGCCAAAAGTTTTTATGCTAAATTTCTTGCTTCAGCACATTGGCTGATAAAAATAAAAGCAATCCATTGCCAGCTTCTAGTGCTGGTCTTCTGAGATTCTTTGAAGATGAAACTAAAGGTGTTAGGGTATCACCAAAGATTGTGGTCGTGGTCCCTATTAGTTTGATTCTGGTTTCTTGGGCAATTGAAAAATTATTCATACCCTGATCTTCATGTCTGAACAACAAGATCATATCACCAATATTCACAATCGTTATTCACTTACATTACTAAGTCCGTCATCTTCATTTCTCTCATTCTTTCTTGCACTTACTATTGTATCATTACTTTTTGTTCTTATAGAATTCAATTATTTATTCACTGATGAAATTCTATTTCGACTTCCAGCATTAATTGGAGTACTCATTGCAACACAATTCATTGACAGGATATTAATCAAGAAACAAGAATATTCCAAAGTACTTCATATGTCATTCTTTGGCAATGCAATATGGCTTCTGACAACATTTATTGGATTTGCATCATACATTGTATTTGGTAAAGAAGCACTAGATCCTTTTTACATCACACTTGGAATGTGCATATTTGCGTGTTTTAGAATTGGAATATTAACAACTACACTTGGCATACATATTGGCAAAGCAT
>CAYVWD010000019.1:0-4554 GCA_964455405.1 uncultured Candidatus Nitrosopelagicus sp.
AATGTGATGCTTTCAAACTCAAACTCCAAAACTGTGAAAAAATTGTTTTCTTCTGTATGGAAAATCAAAGAAATTAAGGCAAATAGGGCAATTAATTCAAATTCCCAAAAAAGAACTGGGCATAAAGAGATTATCATAACAAATTATTAAAAAAGCTCCGAGCGGGATCTGAACCCACGACCTTTACATTACCAATGTAACGCTCTACCAGGCTGAGCTATCGGAGCATGAAAATTGCATATTTGGAATCCTTATAATTCTTCAGTGGATCTAATCCAAACACTAAACGTTAAATTTCTCACAAATTGTTGTTTAAACAGTGGAGGGGTAGTCAAGCCTGGCCAAAGAAAGCAATATGCTTTTGGACACGCGGGACTTAAGATCATAAAAATGGGTGATCCCGTCTCTCAGGAGTTCGAGGGTTCGAATCCCTCCTCCTCCACTATTTTATCTGTGGTTGCGAATACCTTTAGAATTTAGTTTTTCATAAATTTCAGGAATTGACCAAGCATATCCAATACAATGACAATCCTTTGCCTCACAAAGTTGACAATAGAGCTCATCTCTTTGATATACAATCTCAGCAATCCTATTTTCGATTTTATTTTTGATTATAACTCGATCTTCTTCAATCGAAATTAATTCTAATTTTGGTGCAAATTTTGCAAATGTTTTATCTTTTTGCATTTTGTCTTCTAACATGTAAGTTATGTAACCAGCAAAACTATTGACTCCCTTCATGTTCAAAGTATCTTTATTCTTTTTGTAGACATCAAAGAATTTGTCATACACTATTTCAGATATTGTAATTGATTTGAATCCTGGTTTTGGCATTTACCTTTCCTTACCGTATTATAAGGTACAAAGTATATAATGTTTTTTTAATTAAAAACATACACCTATGACTAAACAGTTTTCAATCACAATTAGACTTTATACGATAGTGAAAATCTAGTCTGGTATATGCCTCGTGGTTATGATGTATCAGAAGTAAAATTTCGATTAATCAAATTATTACGCGATTCAAAGACTGGAATTTCTGGTGTTGAGATTTCTGAGAGATTAGGAATTAATCGTGTTACCATGACAAAGTATCTTAATGTTTTTTCAGCAGAAGGAATTATTTCAGAAAAAAGTATTGGAAATGTTAATCTATGGTTTGTTCATGAAGGAACAGAACAATTCCAGTTTCCAGATGATTATTTTCGAGTCCAAGAAAAATATATTGATTATGTAACAAATTATTTAGAATCAACAGTTTATAATTTAATTCGAAATTGTTTGAATTCTGGTATAAATGTGACCAGATTAATGACTGAGGTGATTCTTCCCGCAATTCCTCAAATCCAAAAAAAATTCGATGATGGAAAAATTGGAAAGGCAGAAGAGCAATTAATTAAAAATATAATGTTAAAATCAATCCAAATTATTAGTATTAGTTCACAAAATCCTGAAAATGAAAAAAATGTAATAATTATATCTGCAGATTCACAATCAACTCTGGAAGCCCAAGCTGCATCTGCAGTATATCATTCTCAAGGTTGGAACACATTTTTTCTTGATGATATGTCATCATCAATTGATGTATTATTTGATTTAGAGTTAACAAAACTATTATCAAAAATTTGGAAATCAAAACAAGGTTTGATGATAATTGTTGTGTTTTCTCAAACAGAAGAAGGTTTGAAATTTTTTTCAGAGTCATTTTTTTCTGTAAAAGGAAAAAATGATGATAATTTACATTTAATATTATCAGGAAAAATTGGAAAAAAAATCAACATTAAATCTGATCTACAAACTGAAAAACTCGAAGATGTACTTCAGTGGTCTCAAACAAAATTTGAAAATCTGTAAGATTATGTGGGCCCGATGAGATTCTCACTCATGGCCTTTCGATTATCAGTCGAACGCTCTAGCCAAGCTGAGCTACGAGCCCTCAGAAAATTTCTTGGATTTGGTCATTTAAGTTTGCTGTTGTTTCCACTTTATTGAGCAACCAATTGATGGGTCAAAATCTTTTTCAATTTTTTCACCATTTAGGAATTTTTCAATATTATTAATCATAACTTTCTCAGTCGCTGTGGCATCTGGATTCATCGCATCATCAATTCTTCCATGAAATACTAGTTTTTTATCCGAATCAAACAAGAATGGATCAGGCGTACATACTGCACCATATCTTTTCGCAATTTCTTGAGTTTCATCTATAAGATAATCAAATTTAATATCTTTTTCACTTGCAACATTTTTCATACTTTCAAAACTATCATCTGGATATTTATCAGAATCATTACTGTTGATTCCAACTAACGATATATGGTCTTTGAATTTTTCATGAATTTCTTTAATGGCTTCAATTTTGGCTTTAACGTATGGGCAATGATTGCACATGAAAATTATCAGTAGTCCTTTTTGATTATAATCATTTAATGAATGTGTTTTGTCATCAATACCCATAAGAGTAAAATCATGTGCTGTATCACCAGTTTTTAGAGAAACTTCAGATTCTAAAAGTACCATAAAAAAATGGTCAGAAATACAAATAAAATCTTTACCAGTAGAAAGACAACAATTAAAGTCTCAGAATTATTGAATCAACAGAGGGCTTGTAGTTCAGACTGGTAGAATACTCGCCTTGCACGCGAGGGGTCCTGGGTTCAAATCCCAGCGAGTCCACCATTTTATATAAAAACAATCATCGATCAATCAAAATTTCATGTATCTGAGATGGATTTAAATACCATTTCTGTGGCAAAAATAAACATGGCAGGTTATGAAGCCTCAATAGCAGTTTGGATTCCACTTATTGTAGGACTAGCTCCAGGATTGGTTTACTGGTTTGCAATTACTGGAATGCGAAAGAGAAGATAATCTTCTAACAAACTCTTTTTACTTATTTTCAATATTTACCTAGATGTATTGATATAGGATTGTTTATTTTCAAACAAATTTATTAAAAATATGAAATTTACTCTAGTTGCACTTGGGGGAACTTTTGATATTATTCATGCAGGACACATGGCTTTACTTGATAAGGGATTTTCGATATCCGAAAAACTGATTATTGGTCTTACATCAGATGAATTGGCAAAAAAGAAAGGAAAAAAACTGATTAATGATTTTCAAACAAGATATACAACATTAGGAACTCTAATACAAGAAAAATTTTCAAATTCTGTATTTGATATTGCAAAATTAAACAATGATTTTGGTCCAGCTGCAATTGAAGATGATGTAGATGCACTTGTAGTAAGTGAGGAGACAAGTAGTAAGGGAGAATTACTTAACAAATTAAGATTAGAACAAAATCAGCCACCAGTAGCCATAGTTGTGGTTCCCATGATTTTAGCCAAAGATGGAAATCGTATATCCACAACTAGAATAAGGAATTCTGAGATTGACGCTCAAGGTAACATATGTTAATTGACAAAATACTTGTCAATGTTTGAGTCATTGGAATATAGCAAAAATTTTTAAAAATCTTCCATGTCGGTTACATCACAAATAATTAAGAAATTAAACAACGATATTATACAAATTCAAAAAGGTCTACAACCTGATCAACTATCATTTTGGTATCAAAAAATAATTTCTGACACAAAGGATATGGCTCCACCTTGGTTACAAGAAAAAATCAAAGTAAAACAAGATCCAATTCTTCCAATGAAATTTAATGTTGATATATCAAAAAGAGCAGTTAGATATATGATGGTCTGTATTGACAATAATTTGCAGCAAATGCCATATACAACACAACTCTATTTTCTTAAAGTTCAGGAAATAATGAGTTTAGAAATGGATAAGACTCTAGTGTAACTATTCTTTAAAGATTTTAACTATAGCATCATCGGTTACGGTATCTATGATTTTATGTTCTTTATCAACTATGGACTGGATAAAATCAATAAACACATCGACCTGATCTTTATCCCGAAGTAAAACACTGTGAGCAGACTTGTCTTTAATTGAAAAAACAACTTCGTTATCAAACACATTTAAAATTTCTGTGATAAATGTCTCATATCCATCTTTTACAAAAATAAGGCTAGCCAGCTTTTGAGATTCGTATTTGTCCTGACAGACAATGCTTGCACTGATCAATCTTTTAGTAGATAATCATCGATGTTGTTTCTTACCTCTTCCCTTTTTTGTTGGTGGACAGACAAAAACATATTAATTTTTTCAATAAGTATTGATTTTAATTCTCCAGTTAACATCTTACCTGATTTGTAATCATCATAGATTTTTTTCAGTTTAGAATCATCTTGTTCAAAGAAGATTCTTAGATATTGATATGAAACATCAATGTCAGGATTGCCTCCAATCTTTCTATGTTCATCTATGTCTGACTGTCCGCCTGAAAATGCATACTTGTTGATTTTCTTTTTAACTATTTCAGGTGAATCTGTAGTGTAGATAGTACTTTTTTCATCTGATGCAGACATTTTACCACCAGGACCCAAAAGTGATGGAATCATAATATTATGAATTAATGCTGGTTTTATTTTGTTAATTTTTGGAGCAATGTCACGTGTGATTCTAAAATGTGGATCC
>CAYVWD010000020.1:0-10933 GCA_964455405.1 uncultured Candidatus Nitrosopelagicus sp.
TTTTAGTGTATAACTATCGTTAGTTAGTGATTAAAAAAAAGAAAAAAGGGGATAGTTTGATTGTCTAACGTTGCTCTTATACGACTGTTATAGAGACTGTAGCGGTATCAGATAATGCAGTTGGATTATCTACGCTCTCCCATACAAAGACAGTTGCTTCGTATGAACCAGATGCGTCAGGTATCCATGACAATGCTGGGCTGAAGGATTGACCTGCAGACAGCTGTCCTGTTATCCATGCTAATGAGACTGTAACTCCATCGCTATCCTGTACCTGTACTAAGTATGCAAATGACTGATCACCGTCTTGTCCGTTTACAAGGTCAGCCTCAATCTGTACCTGTTGATCAACTGATATCTCAGCTAGTGAGTTACCAAATGCGTCAACAACTCTTGCGTTAGCAACTGGTGCTCTCTCAAGAGGTGGTGTTGAGGTGCCTATAACGGCAGTGGCGGATACGTCAATGTCATCAGAAGTACTATATGGTTCAGGTAGTGTGTGGTCTGAATATTCAGCAGTAATTGAGTCACCTTCAGAAACTCTTAGTGAGTGTCCAGATGATGCATCGTCTGTTGTGAAGAACAAAGTTGCTTCAAACACACCAGTCGATTCATTTGTCTCGGTTACTGTGAGTTCAATACCACCAGAATCAGAATCAGAGTAAACATCAACTTTGAAGTTCTCTGTTGAGTCTGGGTTCGTGTTCATGTCCGGATCAACTACGCTTACAACAGCACTGCCCGAAGATAAGAATGCATCTTCGCTGAAGGATACTTCGCCAATGTTCCATCTAACCAAGCTGGATGATACCACTGTTGCATCCTCTGTATACTCAAAGGAGACAGTTACACCATCGGCTTCGCTTGCTTTCAATAGACCATCAGTTGGTCCTGCTGCAGCTGGTGAAGTTGTTACCCAATTAAATGGTCCATCGTTGGTTCCATCACCGTCGGAGTCATGTGCGAATCCGGCTAATGTGATTTCACCCCAGAAGATACCAGTATCAGGTCCAGTTTCAACCATCTTGTATGCTGTGAGTTTAGATTCTCGCGTCTGAGCCGTTAAGGTCTTATCAGTCGCGCCACCAATCTCATCTACAAGTGCGCTGTCAGTGTTGTGATCAGGTGCTACGATTGTTACAAATACTCTATCAGTCCATGTGTACACTTTACTATCTAATTCGATGGTTGCACCGAAGTTAGAAGTATAGATACTGAGTTCTACGTCCTCAGTGTCATCGTTGTAATTGTTTTCTCCAGCTGGACCATAGTCAACATATTCCAAGTCGATCTTCTCTCCTTGGTCAATCTTTCCTGTGGTTGAGCTAGTGATGTATGTAGGAATCTCGATTACGGTCTGGAATATACCAGTGTCGCTACCAGTTTCCCTAAATGCTGCAGGTTCTGCGTCGAATGGAGTTGTTGCTGTACCTAACTCAGTTGTGCCACCATCAGAGTCCCACTCAACCAAGTTGAGTGTATAACTCTCAGTAGAGCCACTGTCTAAGTTAAGGTCTGCATCAATGAGTGTTATTATTGCATCAGAACCAATTACATAAACAGATTTGTCTGATATTAGACTACCAGTCCTCAAATCTAGTGTTGAGGAGTCAGTAACCAGATATTCGTTACCAGCTGCGTCTGTCTTATCAATGTAATTTGCGGTGATTACATCACCTTGTCTGAGTGCTGTGTTACCTAATGCACCATTTGTGTTTGCGTTGATTTGGAATTCATACTCGAAGACACCAGATGAAGGAGCTGTTTCCTTCAACTCAAATGCACTTGCAAGTGTTACTGTAGTTGATCCTCTCACTGCTGTGACTGTAACACAGGAAACTGAGTTAGAATCAGTACATGTGGATGCTATGACGTCTTGACCTGTTGGTGAAGTGTCATAGTCAGGATCGGTTACAAGAACAGTGACTGTTACGTTACCGTCGTTACCAGAGACTGCGGTATCAGCATGATCAGTGAACTGACCCCATGTGAATGGAACAGGATACACGCTTCTGTCTAATGCGACAGAACCAGTATTTGCTGCTATTGCTGCACCAGCGCCAGTTTCAATTGTGTTGGCACCAGCGTCTCTGTAATCTACGTAATTAATGAACATGTCTTGACCAGTTGTACTTGCTCGGGTTGTTGCGGCGGTACAATAGTATTCAGGAATTTGGAATGTGCCTGAGAAGACACCAGATGTGGCGTCTGTTTCAGTTAACTGGAATCCAGTATCATACAAACCGTAGCCTGAGTATGTACTTTCACACACATCATCCCACAGTACGTCTCCAAAGTATACGTCTAGTACGTGATCAGTTCCGGCGGTATCTGTATTAGAGGCACCGTCGTTGTCACCTACTACGTCGCTTGTTGATTGTACTACATAAACGTCAATTAGCTCGCTATCAGTGTTAAGATCCATATCAGTTACAGTTATTGTTACAGTATCAGCGACCTTGTATGATTCACTATCGAGTTCGACGACACCACTATATGTGTTAATGTCGACTTGATCTGCTTGATCGGTAAAGATGCCATCAGAATCAGTATCATTGTACTGAACTCTTGGTGCATCAACACCGGTGTGATCCTCGTGAATGAACATTATTGGGTCTTGATCATTTGTTGCAATACTGGCTGACAAGTCCTCATCTACATTGTTTTGGTTAACCATGATATACTCTAGACTGCCTTCGAATACACCGGTGTTATCATCGGTTTCTTCGACTTCAACTCTATAGATAGCGTGATTTTCAGTTGCACCTAGTGCAATTAGATCATACGATACAAAGAATTTCTCGTTTACTGCGACTGCGTCGGCATGACGACATTCTACATCGTCTTGACCTGCGCTAATATCTGCAGTACCCATGGAAATTACACCTTTATTAGCTATGCCAGTTCCTAGGCCCAGCTGTGTGTTGGTTTTTTGACCACCGGTGTTAACGTATAGATCTGAACAGTATGAAGATACGTCATAGCTGATGTATCTTTGAACTGCACCTGTTGTATTCACTGCATTAAATGTGGCTGCGAGAGCACCAAATTCCAGTGTGGTTGTGGCGGATAATCCGTCAGCACCTGCTGGTTGTGCAACTTTAGCTCGATATTCTGCGACTCCACTGCTCTGTGCAACATTTATTGTACCATTAGTACTGTCTGTAGCATCAATAGCACTTGTTGGGGTTCCAATTTTTACAAATGGAACTCTGTCAGTGAGTTTTACCTGTATATCTTCATCGGATGCAGAGTTTTTGTTACGGTCCTCATCTGAGAGGAGAACTGTAAGTCCTTCACCTGAATCCCAAGCTTCACCAACATCTTCTTCGACCATTGTTACATCGCCGAGGAAGTTGGCTGCTTTGATTGAATATGCTGAGTCGTTATAATCGATGGTTGCAGTTGTTTCGGTCTTTGCAGAATTTGATATTATCATATTTGCATCGTCAGCATCATCGGTATTAACGAAGATACCTGTGTTGGAGCCAGTTTCCCAGAAGAGGAAATATCCATCATTACATCCCTCTGTGGTTGCGGCAGCACATGAAGATGGAGTGTAATCCAAGGTCACGTCTGCTCTAACTACTGGAGTGGTTCCATCATTTAGACCGTTTGCGTCTGCGTTCACTATTAATTTACCATTGTCACCAAAATCGTTTGTAAGGGCTGCATAAGTTGCTGTACCATTCCATGATACACCTTGTGTTCCGTTAGTTAGGAATACTACGGTGTCTTCAGTGGTTGGGTCCAGGTTTAACTGTTGATCCCAAATTGTTAGGTGGACTTCTGCTCCAGGTGGATATACAGTTCTATCTGACTCTATTTTTGCAAAGTCATCTGCACCGCCTGCAGAGAATGTTACACTGACTACTTCGTCTTGACCTGGTTTTTCATATACAATATCAAAACTCTCAAAAACTGAGAATTCGAATGCTTGTATGAATGGCCAGTTAGATCCTGTTGTCATGTTAACCTGTCCAATACCATCGTGGGTACCTGTTGCACCAGGATAGTTAGATAGTGTTGCTGCACCATCAATTACCTCGCCGGCACCGCCTACTCCAAGTTGTGACCAGTACACAGTTGCTACTTTACTTACTGACAAGTTTGCATGTGCACCTGCGGCTCCTTTAATTTCACCGGATGGTGCGTTACCCTTGTCAGTACCAATCTGTATACAAGAATCGCCTGCTGCGGAACCACATTTGTGTCCGTAGTTTACGTTTGCATTTGCTGCTGCTGTAGCCATGGCAGCTGTGCTGCCTATGTATGCATACCAGTAGCCGTCTGCACCTTGTACCATTCGAAGTCTTTCATTATTAACTTCGACAGTTGGTTCAGGCTGAATCTCATCAGTTTCACTTCTTGCGTTATCTCTTACAATGATTTCTACGATTTGACCACCGCCGAATTCATTCCCAAAGTCCGGGTTCTCGACTGAAACATACATCAGTTTTTCATCTGCTATTGCTTCAGGCATGAAACCAGGTACTGCGAATGTAACTCCGCCGGCGACCATAATTGTCATTATTGTTAGACTAGTTATTTTTCGTCCTAGTTCGTTTTTCATGTTATTGAAACTTTCTCAAAAAATTAATATTTAAGGCTAATGGACAATTGGTCTACAAATTATCGGTTTTTTGAATTTATTTCGATTCTAGCCAATAATCGATCTAGATCGTATATTTTATGTTGTAAATATTACATTTTCCACTCATTTTTTCATTTTTCTAGGCACAAATGCTGAAAATAGCAAAAATAATTCACGCCTAGAAATAGGCACAGATCTGTCTTTCTGCAACTTGAGAATGGATGTTTTTGCGGCTTTATGCCTTGATTTTGGGGATTATTGCCACACTCAGAAGGATATTTGCAGCTGGGTAGAGTTTAACGTAATTAATCTTTAAAAATAAAATTCAAAAGATCCACCAAGTCCTCAAAACCCGATTTTTTATGTAAATCAAAGAAAAAATTGGGACGAACCAACAAAATTGTAGAGAAATAAAGTGGGTTATTGTTTAATGATGAAAAAATAGTTGCAAAGATGCGGTTGTTAACACCGATATGGATGATATGTTAGAATTTGTAAATTAGAACCAAGAAATTTCTTTATTAATTGTTGAAATTAAATTATTTCCTTAAAACATTCACAATAAGAAAAACTATTAAGAATAATCCATGGAATAAACTCATGGGAAAAATTATTGCGTGCAAGACAAATGAAGTTGAAGAAGGTAATATGAAAAAGGTAGTGATTGATGGAAAAGAAGTTGTTATAGGAAATGTTGGTGGTAATTATTTTGCTTGCGATGATACGTGTACACATGCTGGTGCAAGTTTAGTAGAAGGAACACTTGATGGTTCTACAATTACTTGTGGATGGCATGGAGCTCAATTTGATGGAACCACTGGATGTCTTACAAAATTTCCTGCAAAAATAAATAATCTAAAAGCATACAATGTAACAATAGAATCAGAAGATGTCTATATTGAATTATAATGTTAGGATAAAAAAATGAGTGAAGAAAATAAACAATCATTGAACAGCGCAATGCAAACACTAAATCAACTTGTAGCAAGTCACTCTACACCAAAAAATTTTAAAAAAACAATCAATGACTTGATCATTGATCTCAAGTCAGAAGAATATTCTATTTCTGTCAGAGCTGCAAATGCTATAAGCTCACTAGATGATATTACACAAAATCCAAATATTCCTTCTTTTGTTAGAACTTCATTATGGCAAGCAGTATCGGTGCTTGAAAGCATAAGAGAATAAATTCTCCAGTGTATTTTACTAAACATTGAAAATTGAAGAATATCTAAACACATTACCAGAATCAATACTATCAGGTCAAGACGTACAATTACCTGCACAGACACTCAGAGAAATTTTCAAATTTGTAAATCTTGGAAAAGATGACACCTTTTATCATTTAGGCTGTGGTAACGGTAATGCACTTGTGATAGCAAAAGAAGAGTTTGCTGCAAAAAAAATAATTGGTATAGATAATTCTGAAGAAAAAATCAATGAGGCAAAAGAAAAATGGACAAAAAAAGATCGAACTGATGTAAATATTATTTGTGATGATGTTGTTAATGCAAACATTGATGATGCAGATGTAATTCTTTTTTGGTTTACTGATGAAAACATTTTAAAAAAAATGATGACACGATTCTCAACTCTTAAACATGGAACAAGAATAATTACAATTTGGGGACCACTGCCTGGATGTCTTCCTCACTTGGTAAACTTTCCTTATATCATAAACCAAGTTCCGTTCAAAAAAGCACATGATTTGAAAGATCAACTGCTTGCGATCTTTGATGTCAAATGTGTTGACTTTGTAACTGCATGGGAATTTGCAGAGAGATATACAAAAGCAATAGGTAGAGACATTCAAGAGAAAGATAGGTTTCTAAACCTACTACAATCACTTGTGATTTGGATCAATGCAAAAAATCTTGGTGTTGCATGTGGCGATGAAATTCCTGAATCAATTACAACATACATTTCAATATTGAAAAGTTATTTTAATATCGAAATTGAACACTTGATAAAATAATCTAGTCATACTTTTATTTTCAAGATCCAAAGTTAAACATGGAAGAACGAATTAACATCAACGTTTCTGCTATTGATTATGAGAAGACAAGTAAAAAAATTCAGCAGACTCTCAGCAGACTAGAAGAAATGGTTCATGGTATAGATGATTTTGTTATCACTGATTCAGAATTTGCATTTGGTTGGCATTTTTACGTTGTTTCTGTGAATAGAGAACTTGTTCAAAAATTATCTGGTCAGTTAGGTCCTGAATTTGAAAAACTGAAGGGTAAAGGAATGGACAAAAAATTCCTTACATGGTTGAATAATCAGGTCTCCGACAAAGACATCAAAGTTAAATTTGCCATCAAAGAAGAGATGGAATCTAGCAAATTCGGCATTTTTTAATAATTAAGAGGCCTCCGGGGGGAATCGAACTCCCGTCCGCGGATCCACAGTCCACTATACTAGCCACTGTACGACGGAGGCCACAGAAAATATTGATTGTTTTTGCCGTATTAATCTTAGTGTATGATTACTTTCGAAACTTGTTTTTGATGTTCTTTAGCCTCTTACGACCAAATGGGAATACCCTGTATTGTTTCGTCCATGCATACGTAAGTATAGAAGAGATTACGGTTGCGATGATAAGCGCTGGTATAACCCATGTATATGATATATTTAGATCGGGAATTCCAAAAATTGTCGCAAGTGTGTTTGGAACAAGTACAGCAGTAGCAGCCACTGTTAACCAAACAATTAGTTTGGTGAGTTGATTTGAAGATTCTGTGTTTATTGCTGTAATACCAGTTGAGATTACCTCTAAAACATTTTCAGCCATCTGAATCTGTCTGTCAAGAGTTGCTAATACAACTTCAAACTTTTCTAGCACATCATCGTCATCTGATATCATATCAGGATCACCATACTTTAGGTTTCTAACAACATCATGTGTAGCCCAAACTGCATTAAGGAAAGACAATACAGAACGTTTCATGTTTGAAAGCTCAAGTGACAAGTCACGTGTTATCTGACGTGATCCTGCAAGATCAACCTCAATTTGCTCTGCACGCTCTACAATTGATCTAAGAACAGAAAAATTGGTCTCACTCACTTCATCAAGTAATCTAAAAAGAAGCATTGTTTGTCGTTCTGCCCAACTATCAGGTGATTGAGGGAGTTTTCGCATTAATGTGTCAGTATAATTGTAAAGTTTTGTTATCTTTCCGCCATAGTCATCATGTATTGTTAGAATAAGATCTTTTTTCATGAAAATTAGACATGGTGATGTTTGGGTTCTACTTTCTCCTGTAAAGATAAATGGTAACATTATTCCAAGTGTATCACCTGCATCTTCATATTCTGTAATGTAACCAGAAAGCAATGTACTTGCTTCCATTGTAATTCCTAATCTTTCAAGAATTTGTGGTGTTTCTGCTACAATATCATCTACAACCACTTCTATCCATGTGAGATTTCCTAGAGAAATTGTCTTTGCAGCTTCCTCTAGATTAATGCTCTCTTTTTTGAAAGGAACTCCTTGTTCTTCAATACCTGCGATGCTTACTGTCTTTAACATGGCAATCTGACTGATCGCACTAATATACACTTTTTTGCAGATTCATCCTCTAAAAATTACTTGGGTTTTTTTCGTTTTTTCTTTTTGTTCTGTGCTCTGCGAATCATCAAAGAAAGTATTGTTCCTGCTGGAATTCCAACTATGGTACCTATGGAGACATATGGAGCTATGAAAAAGTCACCAATCCATATTCCCCAGTCATTAGTTATCTCCATGAACATCTTTGGACGTAATAATAATGGGATTGACTGTGTCTCGGTCTTCTCCTCTCCCAGATCATCAGTGTATGAGACAAGAACTTTAACTGGAATTGTATATTCCATCATGACGTCTTTTGTGGGTGTTATCATTTCTGCAGTGACAGTATATGGTTTCTGTTTTTCTAGAAGTGAAATTACATATGATGTATCGCCACGGAACTCTATGTCTGCTGGTGTAATGATCTGTACTGTTACATCTTTGATGTCTATATCTTCAGAAATCACTGTTGTTTCAAATGTGAATTCTGAATTGGAAAATATTGATTCTGGAGTGACTGTTTCTATTATGATGACTGGATTTCCATAAACAACTATTGGTAACGCAATGTTTGTCTGAGTTGGATCCATTGGATCAATATTATTGCTAACAAGAACCTGAGTATAGTCAATGTTAAGGAAATGGGTTCCTTCGTTTGCGGTGTTAGTCACTTGATAATCTATTGTAGCCCCAAAAGAACTTGTAGTTGTTAATTCCTTAATCACAATCGTATTATCTCCAAGTGCAGTAAATGCACCATCCATGTTGCTTAAAGTAAATGATATGTCTTGCTTATTTTCCCACCCATTGTTTTGCAAAAGAATTGAGATCGAAAACATTCTTTCTGTCATTACCGAATCTGGGTATGTAATTTCAAGATCCATTCCTCCTTCCATTGACTGCTTTAAAGTTTCAGCATGCGAATATGGAATGAGAGAAATCATGAAGGCCACAATCAGAAAAACAAAAAGGCCTTTCATGTAGATCATGAAGTTTACTAGAATTTTAGAATTAGCATTTATGTTTGGTTTTTCAGATTTTAACTGTAGATTTAAGTAAACCAAACTGAAAAAATGAGTATGAGTTGTTCTGGTGAATTTGTTGAAAAGGAACAGGAACTTATACAGATTAAACCAAATGTTATGAAACAATTAAAAAAAGCAAAATATGGAGTTGCAGATCATTCTACGGTAGAGTTATGTCATTGGACAAAAAAATCATTCAGAGGTGAGGGTACATGTTACAAGCACAAGTTTTATGGAATCAGTACACATCGTTGCATGGAATTTTCTCCAGCAGGAATGCATTGTGAAAACAGATGTGTTTATTGTTGGCGACCAATGGAGTTCTACGATTCATTGGCAATGGAACCAGAAAGGGTTGCCGAGCCAGAAGAAATTATGCAAAAGCTCATGGCTGAAAGACGCAAGCTCATAATGGGACACTATGGTGATCCGAATCAAGACAAACAAAAGCTTGATGAATCTTTGCTTCCAAGTCACTATGCAATTTCATTGTCCGGTGAACCAACAATGTACCCAAAGCTTCCAGAGCTAATCAAGTATCTCAAGTCGTTAGAGACAACCAAATCTATTTTCCTAGTTACAAATGGACAAGAACCAGATATGATACAACGATTGGCAGATGAAGATGCATTACCGACACAGTTGTATCTTTCAACAAATGCGGCAGATCATGAATCATTTTTGAAAATTAACAGACCAAGGTATGATGATTCGTGGGAGAGATGGAATAAAACACTTGGTCTTCTTTCTACCTTAGATACAAGAACAGTATTACGTATCACTCTAATCAAAAACTGGAATGACTCGGAGAAGATGATACCATCTTTTACAGAAATGTTTGATAAATCTAATCCACACTTTATCGAAATCAAATCATACATGCATATAGGAAGATCAACAAACAGACTAGAACATGAAAACATGCTAGATATGGATGAAGTTAGAAGTTTTACCTCTGGAGTTACGCAGTATAGTAATAGATTTTCAGTGATGGATGAGAGTGAGATATCACGAATAGTTATACTTCAGAACAAGAAAAGATTTACTGACCGTTATCTTTCTGCTTATCAAGAAACAAACTAGAAAATTTTGTTAGTGCTGCAGCTCTATGAGAAAATTTGTCTTTATCGGATACATTTGCGTATGTTTTTGATTCACCATCAGGTATGAAAATTGGATCATAACCCCAACCACCTTTTTCTATAACAGATGAAATTTTTCCGGGTATATCACTGCCAAATAACTTTACACCATCAATCCCATCACAATAAGCAATAATTGATACAAACTTTGCGTCTCGAATTTCAGAATCTTCTAACAACTTCATAATTCCTTCATTTCCAATTGTATCATATACATAAGATGAATATGATCCTGGAAAACCATTGAGTGGTTTAATGAAAAGTCCATCATCTTCTATAATTACAGGCTTCTGAACAAGATCATAGGCATTAATTGCTTTGTGACGTGCAATCTCATAAAGATCATCTGATTGTATTTCTTCTAATATTGTTTTGAAGAAGTTGAGTTTGATTCCTAAATTTGATAGAATCCTTTCGGCCTCTTGAAATTTATTTTCATTTGTGGATGTAATTAATAATTCAGACTACTGTTGCATACCTACCACGACTCTCTATGACTGCAACCAGATTTAGAATCTTCTTACTATACTTCATACCTACTGCTTTTGAATACCCCTTCTGAAAGTTTTTCCAAGATTTCTCCATAACTCTTGCGTGTGCACTGTTTAGAATCTCTTTGAAT
>CAYVWD010000021.1:0-7021 GCA_964455405.1 uncultured Candidatus Nitrosopelagicus sp.
CGTGATTTCATTTCCGCACACCAAGCGGGAATTACCTATCTAGAGATTTACCCAGCAGTTGCTGATCTCTGCATATAGCCGGTTTCAGAATAGGGCACGGCTGGCACCCTGATCCTCCCTACTACAATCTTACTTTGAATTAAATGTTATATTTGAATTAGGATCAGTCATTTTTCAAGTTAGAAATCATCCTACACACAGAACAAATCATTCCACTACATTCATTTCCACAAATCTGACAATTTCTTTTTTCTTTTTCGTCAGTAGACTTTACAATATTAGATATTTTTAGAATTGAGTGATACATATTATTCTTAATCCCACTCCTATGCTCTTCCAACGAATTCAGGAATTCACGAATTTCGGTTCTAATTCCTTCATTCATGTGAGGACAAGGCTCTGATTGGAATGGCAAATTATTGGTAAATGCATAAAATACAATCTCAGATTCATAAATTTCTGAGAGTGGTTTTATCTTTCTAAATTCTTTTCCCTCATTTTCAGGATCCATCCAACCAATCTTTTTAGTATCCCCTGATAGAGTATTTATCAGAAATGTCTGTAGTGTGTCATCAAGATTGTGACCAGTCGCAATTACATTAGCACCAATTTCCTTTGCAGCATGATCCAACGCTCTTCTTCTGAAAGTTCCACAGATAGAGCAAGATGAAGTTTTTTCATCATCTCGTAGATCTAATGACTCTGATAATGTAAGATCAAAGAGATCTTTGTATGAATATGTCTTAAATTCAACATCTAATTTGGTACAGAATTCTTTGACAATATCTAAAGCCTCATCCCTATACCCTGGAATTCCTTCATCTATTGTGACTGCTATAATTTTGAAATTGTGTGACTGTGACATTTTTTTTAATGTGTCAAGCAGTACAAGAGAATCTTTTCCACCAGAAACACCAACACATACCAAATCATCGTTTTTTATCATGTTGTATTTTGAGATAGTTTTTGCCGCTTTTCTCAGAATAGAGTTTGAAAAGCATTCAGAACAAAGGCTCTCCCCACTATATTTTCTGGTATAAACTGCTGTATTTTGACACTTGTTACACTGCATGATTTGGAATTAATCTCTTGTTTAATATCTCATTCTTTAGATTGTAAACCAACCAGATTTGAAATACGATAATCCAATGTTCAAACCAAATATTATGAATGTAAATGCATAGATTGCCATCATTATTGCATTTACCGACTTTTCAGATACCTTCTTATCAATTATAGTTTGAATGAATTTACCACCATCTAGTATTGGGAGAGGCAGCATGTTGATAATTCCAATGAAAAATGATATCATCCATAACCAGAGCAAAAACATTGAAAGTTGTGGATTGTTCCATTCGATGAAGTTGTAAACAGGCTTGAATGCCAAATTATTATCACGCATTATTCCAACAAGCCCTCTTTCAGGATCGTCTGGTGAGGCCATGATGGTTACAGGAATAACTGTTAATTGTTCATCTCTTAGTATCGTAACATTAACTGTATCTCCTGGTGAAAGCTCAACCTTCTGAAAGTCTAACGGGCTTACTATACCAACATCATTGATCTTTGTGATAATATCATTTGCTTGTATTCCAGCTTTCTCCGCGCCACCTCCCTCAATTACTGACAGAACTAAAACACCTTCTGGGGATTCGTAAAACCATCCCAAAAATGGTTCAGGTACTATGATTGCAAATAATGGATTTGTTAAGAGAATTACTCCTAGCGCAAATGCAAATAGAACATTTGATGTTGCTCCAGCACCAATTACTCTTAATCGTGATATTTTTTTTGCCTTATCGAATTCTTCTTCATCTGGCTCGACAAACCCTGCAAACATTGCAATGAAGATGGCAAATCCTCCAGTTTTTATCTTAATTTTCTCAAGTGTTGCAACAATTCCATGTGCTCCTTCATGAATTACTAGTACTATTGGGATGGATAGTAAAAAGTACAGAATTGCAGAGACAGAAGTTAATGTGACACCAGGAATTAACACTGTAAGCTCTGCAAATTCAGTTGGTTGTACAAAGAAGTTTGCTATATTTTGAAATAAGAACCAAAATGCAAATCCCATCATTAGAAATCCTGCAATAACACTTACATCAGCAAAAACACGAATACCACGTCTTGTTCTTCCTAACAGTCTAGTTAATGCCGATTGAACTTTATAATTTTTGTAAGTGAGGCTGTATGGTTTAATTGTGAATCCAAATCTCTCGGCTTTAAGCGCTTTTGCTGTAACAAAAATTGCAACCCAAGCTATTAGAACGTAAATTATTGCATTTTGTGTAATAAAGTCCAATTCCATGTGATCGGTAATTTTTTTTAATCTCGTACATTTATCGGTTACTATGGTGTCTGTGATTCTCATCTCAACATTTCCCGATAAGAAAACAATCACAGATATTGCAAATCAATTAGTCAAGAAAAAACTTACAGCATGTGTGAATATTACAAAAATTTCATCTGTCTATTCTTGGAAAGGAAAAATTGAAAACCAATCAGAATATTTGGCATTATTCAAAACCACTAAAACAAAATTAAAGCCTTTAAAAAAAGAATTAGAACAACTCCATCCATACGATGTTCCAGAGATGGTAGAAATTAACCCAATTTCGATAAATAAACCATATCTAAAATGGCTTGTTGATTCAACGAACTAACCATCAACAGGGAATCTTAGAAGTGAGATAATTCCACCTAATCCAGAAACTCTTAATCCTACATCCGTACTACTATCAACACTGAAAAGTTCTCCACCTTTAGAATCTACATCATTTAGAAAATCTATAACCTCTTGCTCATCGTGCTCTTGAATCACTTTTTCAGAAAAAACCAGAGACTCTATTGCACCAAATTCATTTGCTTTGCGCGTTTCTTCTAATCCCATAGAAAATTTTTTACTTGTTTTATTAGCTAGAATCATCACTTTATCTATAATCTGAGAGACTTTTGCCAGTTTACTATCAGACATTATTTCCTTCATACTATCTGATTTGGTAAAGATATGAATTCCATCCTCCCCACCAGAATCAATTCCCTCAACCACTTTAATCTGATTTTTTTGCCCCAATGTAGTTTTTGATAGAAAATTTCCAAACTTCTTTCTTGTTTCTCCCGGTCCAAAAATTATCACCATATCATCTTTTTGGATAACTGTCGATAATGCTTTCATTACGTCATCAAAAAATTTTTCAATTTTAAAATTACTTTTGTATCTTTTTCCACTTGAGCCAGAATACATATTCGGTAAAAGATGCAAATGAGTTCCTTTCAGCTTACCTATCCCACAATCACTCGTATCTATTGCAATTAACACAAATGTCTCCCCATCTTGTTTTTTCTTAACAAGTTTCTTTTCAATAGTAGTCCATCTCTTTTTTACAAGATTGAAAGGCTCATTCATTTTTAGAATAAATGAATGGTGTGAACCATGAGGAACTGCATCATTATTTGATTCGGTTATTATTCCACCTGCACGGATTCTATCTAAAACATCATCTAGTGCTACCTTTTCAACTTCAATTGCTAGTCTAATCTTTATTCTTTCACCCTTATCAGGTCTGGAATACTCTTTTTCTTGTTTTATGACACGTGTTGTTTCTCCAACAAGCTTATCGCCTTTTTTTACCAAACGACGAATTGTTAGTAAATCATCAGAATCTTCAGCAATGAAAGAGATAGTATTTTCATCTAAAGTCTTTGAAATCATAGTTTATTCTAAAATTTACTAGTAAAAAAAAACTAATTCGCTACTTCTTCAGATTGTTCTTCTGATTTCTTTTTGACATAATTTTCAACCCAATCCAACGTGATAACACCACCTTCGGCTAAATTCACCAAAGAATTAGATGATGCTTCACCAATCACTTTTCCACTATTTTTTCTAATCTGCCGCCATTTCAATTTTGTATTTCCACTTTTTGAAGAATAGATTATGCCAAGAACATCACGTGCATTAACAAATGTGATATCTCTAATTTTTTTGAGTGTAACCTCATCTGCTGCTTCAACATAGATAGATCCCTTATCGTCTTCACGAGTTGGAAAAACTTCAGGGTCATCCAGATAACTTCTAGGCGCAAAAGAATTGCATGTACTTGCCATAATGAATCGTCGAAAACTTTCTAATGATGATGGAGCATTAATTGTGACCATTTTTTTAATAGAAAAATATCTCAAATATCAAGCTTATTGAAAGATTCAAGAATGCCTACGTGTGATACAAATTGCAGGCAATGATGCAAAATATCCTTTGATTTGATGATAGGGATCTTGAGTTCTGAGCCTGCATACTAGAATTTTTATGAGTAATGGTTTTTAGAAATTTAGTGAAATCATTTACAGAATATCTTACTTTTAAAACAAATTCAAAAAAAGAATTTGTCAATATTACATCCTCTGTTGAAAAATTAGTTAAGAAAAGTTCGATAAAAGAAGGAATATGCTTAGTTAATGCAATGCACATCACCGCTAGTGTATTCATCAATGATAACGAAAGTGGTCTACATCATGATTATGATAAATGGTTAGAAGATCTTGCTCCACACGAACCAATTGATCAATATAGACATAATGATACTGGTGAAGATAATGCTGATGCACATTTAAAACGTCAAGTAATGGGTAGAGAAGTTGTAATAGCCATTACAAATGGTAATTTAGACTTTGGACCATGGGAATCAATATTCTATGGTGAATTTGATGGTCAAAGAAGTAAAAGAGTTTTAGTAAAAATTATTGGGGAATAATTATCCAAAATCTGTATCACGTTTTTGAGATTGTTGCTCATTTTTTCTAGCGGCCTCTCTCCATTCATCATCATGGTTTTGCCTTCCATGATGACATTTCACACACCCCACAATTTTACCATTAGTATGTTTTTCGAAAACTTCACAGCCACAGAAACAAGCCATAATCACACCAAATCTGTTTAGTATATCTTCTTTTGTAGTTATGCTATACTTCGTGAAGTTTGACAGCATTCACCCATTGGGATATCACGTCCTCTTGGACTTTTACTAGGACAGTTTAGCATTACACACAATGCGTCAGTAAATTGTTTATTCATATGATGTTCAATCCCACATACCATTTCTTCATCAATATCAATTTTTAATGCATTTGACATTAAGACTTCTAACAACCTACTATTTCTAATCATGGATGCAGCAATTTTTTCTCCATTTTCGGTTAGGGTAACTCCTGCCTTATTATAGGTCACAAGTTCTCTTTTTGAAAGTTTTTTTAGCATTTGAACAACACTTGGCTGTCTAACATTAAGCCTCTTTGCAATTGTACTTATTTTTACATCATCACCCTTTTCTCTAATATGCCAAACTGCTTTCAAATACATCTCCGTATGTTCTGCTTCAGCAGTTCCCACAAAAAGTACTTCTTCACCGGTTATTTCATCCATAATATCATCAAATAGCTTTCTTCTAATAAATTTTCAACATTTTTGCGTATCTAAGATTAAATTTAGTCCACAATTTTTGCATCTTTTAATAGATATTCAAAATACTCTCTTGCGAAACCAGCTAATCCAGAATGGTCTGCCCATATAGCTACTAATTCAGATGAATTAGAACTACTTATTTCCGGACCAAGCAGTATGACAACATATCTTTTATCAGAGATTATTCCGCCACCAAAAAGCCCTTCTTTTACTTTGACATTTGCAACTCTGGAAATTGACTTTAATGATTCTTTGTCAAGACTGTCTGAGGTAAGAATTGTAACCTCTATTCCTTTGTCATGAAGCTGTCTTAATTTTGGCAATGCCTGTTTAACAATTTCTTCACCTGCTTGTGGTACCGCAATCAGTACTTCTTTTCTGCAGTTCTCTACTAACTCCATAATTTTGGAAACAATATTCATTGCTCCTGAAATAAACCAAATGTCTGGTTTTTCACTTGTCCCACTTTTTTCGTAGAGTGGAACTAATTCAGACAAAATATTATTTTGGTTGTCTGAAAATTCTGTATCGACATTTTGTTTGGTAGCTTCAAGTGCAGTAGTAGGTGATTTTGCAATATAGTTTGTTGGTCTAGAATCGTCAGAACCTATCCATCCTTTTTCTTCTAATGTCCCAAGCACTTCATAGATCTTTGAATAAGGAACACCTGATTTATTGCTAAGCTCTGACGCATTTAGTTCTCCACTATTTATTAGAGCAATATATGTCCGAGTTTCGTAACTTGTAAGACCTATTCTCTCTAGCGATTTTCTTACTCTATCTGAAATACTCACTATGTCGATTTGCTGATTTTACTATTTAAATCAAATATATGATCTCTCCCCATCTCATCTGGTGGATAGTAGGAATTGCATTATATACTATTATTGAAAATTTTCATTAGATGGCATTAATTCAGATATCCAATCAGTCCACAAAAACACTGGGGAAAAAGTCCACTATTAGATTTACTCAAAGTATTTGTCCAGACTGTAACATGATTTTAGATGCTGAAGTATTTGAAAGAGATAACCAGGTCTTCATGTCAAAGGTTTGTCCTACTCATGGAGAGACTGAGGAATTGTATTTTGGCTCATATGATATGTATAAGAAATTCAGTACATATTGGGTTGATGGAAAAGGTGCACATGCACCAAACGTCATAATGGAAGACAAGTGTTCATGTCCAAATAATTGTGGACTTTGTTCCAATCATCTGTCACATAGTGGACTTGCTAACATGATAGTTACAAACAGATGTGATCTTACTTGTTGGTATTGTTTCTTCTATGTCAAGAAAGGTCTTGAAGGAGCTTACATGTATGAACCAGATCATGATCAAGTAAGAGCAATGATGAAAACGCTGAGAGCCGAAAGACCAATTCCAGGAAACTCTATGCAGATTACTGGTGGCGAACCAATGCTTAGAGAGGATATATCTGATGTTATTAAAATAATGAAAGAAGAAGGTGTTGATCATATACAGATGAACACGAATGGTATTAGACATGCAATGGATCCAGAGGCTGGACGTGAAGTTAGAATGGCTGGATGTAATAA
>CAYVWD010000022.1:0-5957 GCA_964455405.1 uncultured Candidatus Nitrosopelagicus sp.
AGAGTTTTGGTAAATGGTAAAGAATCACCACATTTCATAAATGAGCTCTTAGTTGATGGTTATCACTATAGAGCAGAGTTTACATCAAAAGATTATGACGCATCAAAAGATGCAGACTTTATGCCTCCGGATCTATAACAGAAAAAAATAACCAAGGTACGAAAATAGAAAAGAAGGAAAGATTGAAGGTTTACCAGTATTTTCCATTATCTGGAATTAGACCGATGCCCTCATTCTCAAAGTGTCTATCGAGTTCATCAACCCATCTTTCACGGTTGTCTTTGTATCCCCATCCATGAATACGTACCCAGTACGCAATCAAAGCAAGTAGGAATATCGTGAACATTATTGTTCCAAAGATGTATACCATTACATCGAAGAATAATGGGTCATAGTTTGGACCAAGTTGTCCAGTAAGACTAGACAATATACTCAAGATTGTTCCGAATACAGGAATCATCATAGAAACGAGCCTATCAGGTCGATATAAACATTTTCTCGGTTATAGTGATTTAGGGATCAGCATACGCTAGGAATTACGAATAAAATAGAAAATAGAGAGGTTTTATCCTCTTCCTTGGGCAGCGTACTTGCCACTTCTTCCTCTGAAGAAGAATGCTCCAGCGATACCACCGAAGATGGCTGCTGCAATTGCAGATGCACCAATTACACCATCAGCTGCTAGGTATGGAGTACCAGAACCAGCTGCTGGGTTATCTGCTGCATATTGAACTTTGGCTGCTGCAAGTTCCAATGTATCTTCAAGAGACATTGATGGATGACCACCATCTTGGTTACCTGCTCCACCAGATCCCATATACTGGGCAAATGCTGGGGTAACACCCATTGAAATTGCGACTGCAAAAACTGCACCTAATGCTATTGATTTGTTCATTTGTATCTGTTCAAGTGTGGCTACCATTATTATTTAACTTTTTTCAAAGAATTAGCAAGATACATTTAATTTCGTACCTAATTTAGCCATGAAACATGGGTAGAATGCATACGCACAATCATGGAAAATCTCATTCGATCAGACCGATCGAGTTGAAAAAACCAGATTGGATCAAAATGGAGTCAAAAGAGATTGAGGAATTGATTGTCAAGTATGCAAAAGAAGGTATGACAGCAAGTATGATTGGTATAAAACTAAGAGATCAGCATGCCATACCACTGGTAAGGCCTATTCTTAATAAAAAAATATCTCAAGTCTTATCAGAAAATAAACTAACTCCTGACATTCCTGAAGATCTGAACAACATAGTACTGAAGGCGGTTAATTTACAAAAACACCTAAAAGATAACAAAGGTGATAGTCGAAATGTCAGATCGCTAGAACTCATAGAAGCAAAGGTTCACAGGATTTCCACACACTATAAGAAAAAAGGAATCCTTGATAAAAAATGGAAATATAAATCCGTTGTAGCTCAACTTGAGTGATGAATAAAAATTTACAAGAATCACTTGGATATTTCTCTGATAAAATTTCTGATGCTGTAAAATCACAAAAGAGCATACTAGTGACTACACATATTGATTGTGATGGGATTACATCTGGAAGTATAATTTCAAAGGCGCTGATAAGAGAAGGTGCAAAATGTACTGTTCGAACAACAAATGAATTCAGCCATAGTTTTGTTGATAGACTCCAAAAAGAGGCTCGGGAATTACATATTATAACAGATCTTGGTGGAGGTTTTGGAAAAATACTTGAAGAAAAAGTTGGGGATAATTGGATAATTTTAGATCACCATCAAATTAGTGAGCAGGAGATGGATAATCAGAATGTGATTAATGCATGGAAATTTGGTATTGATGGGGGAACTGAGATATGTGCAGGAGGAATGGCATATCTTGCTGCTACAGATTTGAATAAGCGTAACAAGGATCTATCTGGAATAGCTGTTGTTTCTGCACTTGGAGATAGGCAGGACCAAGGGGAGAAAAAATCATTTGTGGGAGAAAATCAGAAAATTGCAAAAACTGCAAAAGAAGTTGGGCTTATAGACATTAATTTGGATTTATTGTTGGTTGGACGTGAAACAAGACCTCTCCCAGATGCATTGGCATTTACATCTCAACCATTCATTGTAGGTCTTACTTTGATAAGAGACGTATGTTTATCAATGCTAAATTCCGCTGGAATTTCATTAATAGATGGTGCACGATGGAGAGTTACATCTGATTTACATCATGATTAAAAACGCAAGAGTATAGAGAGCATTACTAAATTCGTACAAGGAAAAAATACAACTGGAATTATGGATGAACTGGTTGGTTACACATACACATTTCCAAGGGAAGATAGACGTAGTTTCCTAACAGAAGGTAGAGAATTCTCAACAATGTTAAATTCTTGGGGAAGAATTGGTAAATCTGGTGTCGGAATTTCCATTTGTATGGGTGATCGAAATAAGATGTTGCAGGAAGGAGAAAAAATTCTTAGTCGGTTTAGAAGCATGATCAGGGGATACATGGATGCCATAGGACATGAAAGATGGCGTACAAGTAGTAATGACACTTGTGTTATGATAAATGCTGAAGGTTTAGTGCCTGAAACTATGACTGGAACAATCTCTTCATTAATTGCAGGTTCACCAAAAAATACTGGGAAAATTGTGATTCTAAGAACAGATGGTTCTGAAGGAACAGTGAAATTTTCCTCAAGAAAATCAAATAATTGTAAATCAGATGTTAATTTGAGTGAACTTATGAGAAATGGTGCAAAAAAGTTTGATGGGATGGGTGGAGGTCATAATGCTGCTGCGGGAGCAAAAATAACTAAAGAAAAATTAGATGAGTTTTTAGATTACCTGGAAGAAAATGTCACAAAAATGCAAAGTAGAGATAATAATTAATAATATTTCAGACAAAATGGCAAAAGCCGTTGAAAAGTCGTTAAGCCCAGATAATGTGAATTTCCCTAATGATCTTATTATGAATGTAGAAAAAATTGATAACAAACTTGTCTTTAGTTTTTCAAACAATGGTAATATGGGGAAATTAATAACAACTGTAGATGAAGTACTTGAACATGCTAATCTTGCACTTGAGGTGATCAAATAATGCTAGATCCAAGAATTATCAGAGATGAGCCAGATAAAATAAAAAAGATGCTTAAAGACAGAGCAATACAATTTGATTTTGACAAAATGCTAGAACTTGATAGAACGAGAAGGGATATGATAACAGAAACTGATGCTCTTAGAAAACAACGGAATCAAATGTCAATTGAAATCGGAAAAGCAAAAAAATCAAACAAAGATGTCTCGTCACTTCTAAATGATATGGAAAAGATTTCGATTGACCTTGATAATAGTGAACAACTCCAAAAAACAATCGAAGCGGACTACAGAAATCTTGCATTTTCAATTCCAAATATGATTCATGAATCAGTCCCAATTGGGGATGATGAATCTAGTAATGTGGAATTGAGAAAATGGGGTGAGATACCACAATTTGATTTTCCAATAAAAGATCATATTGATCTTGGAAAAAATCTAAACGTTGTAGATTTAGAAAGAGCTGCTAAAACTGCTGGTGCCAGATTCTATCATTTACAAGGTGGGTTGGTAAAACTAAGTCAAGCTTTGATTTCATTTGGACTTGATTTTATGGTAGAAAAAGGATACAACCTAATTCAGCCACCATACATGATTAATAGAAGATCTATGGAAGGCGCAGTTATTGCTGACGACTTTGAAGATGTGATTTACAAGGTGGAGGATGAAGATCTATTCTTGATTGGGACGTCAGAACATGCTATTGCATCAATGCATGCTGATGAAATTCTAGATGGAAATCAACTCTCTTTTAGATATGCATCGTTTAGTCCATGTTTTCGAAAAGAGGCTGGTGCTCATGGGAAAGATCAAAAGGGAATATTTCGTGTTCATCAATTTGATAAAATTGAACAATTTGTTTTTGCAAAACCAGAAAATTCTTGGAATGAGCATGAAAAAATGATATCTAATACGGAAGAATTTTATCAAAAATTAGAGATTCCATTCAAAGTAATGCTTCTATCAAGTGGTGATATGGGAAAAGTGTCTGCAAAAACTTTCGATGTTGAAGCATGGATGGCTGGGCAAAATGCATACAGAGAAATAGCTTCATGTTCTAATTGCCTTGATTTTCAATCAAGAAGGTTAAAAATTAGATTCCGTCATAAGTCAAACGAAGATACACAGTATGTTCATACATTAAACAGTACATTAGTTGCGATTGAAAGAACAATTGTATCAATAATGGAAAATTTTCAAACAAATGATGGACATATCAGAGTTCCACAAGTTTTACAGAAATATTTTGGTGAAAAGATAATCTAACTCAGAACAGTTTATATTCAGAAAACAAAGGTCGAAGATAATTGGCACGAAAAGCCCGCAAAATTAAAGATAAATGGAAAGAGAAAAAATGGGTTCATGTAGTTGCACCTGATTCTTTTAATAATGTTACATTAGGTTATGTACCAATCACTGATGACGACAATGCAAAAGGTAGAATTTTGGAAGTAACATTATGGGACATACTCAAGGGTGATCCTTCACAACATCAATACAAAATATTCTTTCAAATAGACAATGTCGTAAATGATAAAGCAAAAACAATCTTCAAGAGGTTTGAGTATTCTAAAGAATTTCTAAGAAGTCTTGTAAGAAGGGGTTCATCTAAAGTTAATTTTGTAATAGATGTTGAAACACAAGATCATTACGTGTTTAGAATCAAAATTCTCGCATTAACTCATAGACAATTGAATACTTCTAGACAACGTCAATTACGCTTAATTGCACAGGATTCAATCAAGAAAATATTACCAACTATGGATATTGATAGTTTTGTTCAAGCAACATGTTACGGAAAAATAAATTCTGATATAATGAGTGCTGCAAAAAAAGTAATTAAGCTCAGACATGTTGGTTTGGAGAAAGTTAAACTAATCAAGACTGCAGAAGCACAAACTGTTCTTCTAGAAGCAAAAAATAAAAAAGCACAAGCCAAATAAGCTTGTTTATGTCATTACAAGCTGAAGTAAAAATAGATGTTATCCTTCATGCAACTGAAAATATAGATAAAATTTTCAAGTCTTTTTCAGAAAATTTTGAACTAAAACAGGAAAACTTTGATATTCAAAGTTTGACAGGTCATTTTGAAAATCCTATAACACTACTATCAATCAATCTAAAAAAGAAAAATGCCCAAATATTCATTTCAAATCTTTGTAAAGTTATCAATAAAACAGACTTTAACAAGATTTATGCTAATATTGATGAAAATATACACAGATCTGGTTTGGCGCTAAAAATAAGCAAACAGAAAATGATAGAAGGTAAAATTATACTAGGAAAAAAAGATGCAGTAAAAATAAATATTTCATGTCCAGTTTATATTAAAAAAGATTCAAAAAAAATCTATCAGCAACTATTTGAGTTTAAAAATAATTGAAACAACTTAATAAGATTTAAAATAATTCTACTGAGGGAATGAAGAAATAAAAGCCGCTCCAGTCTGAGCGCCAAGCTCTGATGACGCCGCGACGAACGGACCCAAACATTCAATTTTTTTATCTGCATTATTTTAAATACTGATTCAATAGTCAGATGTTGTTGGAAATAGATTATGATGTGATAGTTGCAGGTGGTGGACTCACGGGTACAATAGCTGCACAAGCAATATCATATTATTCAAATCAAAATTTGAGAATCCTTTCAGTAGATAGAAATCCAGAACACTTGCCGGGTAGAAAATCATCACCTGGATGGACATGTGGTGATGCATGTTCCAAGGAGGCTGTTGATTTTATGACAGAGCGGATTAAGGTTCCTTGGACTAGACCTGAAATTGAGCACGACGTAAAGGGTGTTATGGCATTTTCACCTGATAAAGAAACTGCAATTCCATTTGACGGTGCTGGATATATGTTAAATCGTCAAAAGCTTCCTGAGATCCAGAATGAA
>CAYVWD010000023.1:0-4598 GCA_964455405.1 uncultured Candidatus Nitrosopelagicus sp.
ATGTGTAGAAATCTGTACAACTCTTGGTCCTGATGTACTCCGTGTAAAACCTGTAGAAGGTTGGAAAAGAGGTAAAGCATTTGTCTTTTATCCTGAAAGATGCATCTCAGACGGTGCATGTATTGGAGTTTGTCCAACAAAGTCCATTTTCTGGATGAGACCAATGAACTATACTGCTGGTCAACCAGTTCCACTTCACAAGAACGGTGTATTTGTAAAGGGCTGGGCAGAAGACGCTGCTCTATAAGCAACGTTTTTCAAATCTTTTTTCTTTATTTTATTAGTAAGATATTCTGTGATTTAATGAATGTCAGATGACTTACAATCAAACAGGATTGTAGTACCAATTTTTATTGCTACAATCATAATCATATTTCTAATTTATATCCCGATAGCCTTTCCTGCATTGTTTTCCTCTATGGTAGGAAGTTATTCAGACGAAATTGAAAATCCATTTGAATTTGGACATCAGTCTGGTATTTTGATAGTTAGTAACATCATTATCCTGGGATTTGGTTTTGCATATTACAAGCAAAAACTACCAAACCAATTACAAAATGCAATAGAGAAAATTCGTTTCTTTGAGATTTCCAAAAAAAATACTATAATAATTTTTATTATAATTATGTCACTCTATGTTGGATTCTCAACACCGGAACTCTTCTTAGATGAAAAAGAACAGTGGGATGATTATGTGGTATTAGAAGCAGCATTAGAATTATGGCCTGACGGTGAATCAGATAATCTATACGTTCAGGAACAAAATGATAGATATGTCAGAATGTTTCTTTTAGATACTTCGTTAAACGTCTTTGGCAATATCAAATTTTTACCATTTATTGCTAGTATAATGGTTGTAGTTTTCACATATCTTTTAACCACCCAGATTTGTCAAAAGCGATTTGCTGGAATTATTTCAATGATTGTTCTATTGCAGAGTAGTATTTTCTTAAAATATGACACAATTGCAGTATATGAAAATTTTTGGGTATTGTTTTATCTAATCTCGTTATATGTAATTAAGAAACAGTGGTTTCTTTCTCCTGTTTTCTATATTCTTGCAGTATTTACCAAAGCATATGTAGCCCCATTCTTTGTAATGACATTATATTCTACATATCGTTCAAAAATTAGCAGAAAAACAAAATTTGCTGTTTTGCTATCATATGTACTAATCATTATAATTGCAATTATTGTGATTTTTGCCGGAGAAACACTTTATCCAAAAGTCTTTGAAATGAATACATCCAAGTTTATACTTGGATTTGCAGCAACTGCATTCCAATTTAGAACAGACATATTCATTTTAGTAATGCTACTACCTGTTTCAATCGGATTATTTATTCTGGCTAAAAATAGATTAAAAGAGGCTGATTCAATTCTATTTCTAATTTTTGGAACAATTTTAGCGGGTCCAGTTGTAGTTATGATGACGTATTTTTATGAAGTATTGCCATACAGACTCATTCCTTTGATTGTATTTGTTGCTATTGGAATCGGATTATTCTTTTCAAAAAGATCTAAACAACTTTCCTAACAACTGTCCATTCAACATAAAGTTCATCACCTACTTCAACACTTACGTGTGGCGCAAAAACCTCAAAGATGTGAATTGAATAATTATTCATGGTAACCTCAAAGAAGAAATTTCCAATAGCATTATTACTCGCATAGTAATTTTCTGCATGTTTTGCAATTTCAAATTTTTCACCATTGATTTCAACATCTTCTTTTTCAAAAAACGTATCGAAAATTTCATCAGTAAAACTTACAGGTAGATATCTACCAGTTTTTGTTTCAATAACAGATACTAATTCTCCTTCAGGAGTTCTAACCGTGACTCTTAAATGAATATCATATTTGTGTTCATCACTTTCCTCTCCAATCCAATTACCATCTACTGAAACTGTTTTTGTTAAACTGAGAAGCCTTGCCTTCTCATTCATTATTTTCTTATTATCTTTGTCAATAGAGAGTATTTTGTCATATAGATCTAATGCATTCTGAGTTTTGCCCATATTTGCAAGTGCTGCAGCTTTACTTGATAATCCTTTGATATTATTTGGTTCAATTTTTAGCAGTCTATCAAAATATGTTATAGATTCATCCGATCTATCAAGTGCAATTAGTACTGAACCCTTGTTTAGTAATATTGGTACATTATTTGGTTCAGTCTCTAGTATTCTATCAAGATAAGGCAATGCTTCTTGGAATTTCCCTTCTTGTAATAACGAGACCAGGACCGAATAAACATCATCCACACTGTTTTCCTCTAATAGAGGTAAGGTGGAGTCTTGTGCAGATACGATTTCCATAAGACCAAACAGTAGTAAAATAGAGAAAGAAGTTGACAGTATTAGATTTTTCATAGAATTACTTGAACTATATCATAGATAAATTATTCATAGAATTGATTTCTTTTTAACTTCCCTTGGAATTAATTTTTTAAAGTGTTGTAAGAATGGGTCATTCTTTGATATGTAAACAGCATTAAATTTGTTCTTTTCAAAGAATTTTTTCCACGTTTCCTTAAACAAAGGAAAGTCATCTGGATTAAAGTCATTTCTTGCCATTACATAATGTGATGCTGGAAAAACATCAGCAATTTCAATTGGAATTATTCCTAAAAATTGATTGTAATTACAAAACTGAATTAATTCAGGCTGTTTGAATTTCTTTTTCAGATTATAATATTCGTTTGAAATGTATGCAGGTTTTTGATTTGTATCTCTTGTAATTACAAGAATTTTTTTCTTTGATTTGAAGTTTCTAACATATGAATGAAAAGATAGTATTTCTGGTCTGAACTGATCAACAGGAGAAAACAAAAAAATTGCTTTTTCTTTGAATTTTGGTGTTGTTTCAATGAATGATTGAGAATTTTCCGTCAAGATTTGGATGGTTTCAAAGAGTTTTGGATGTGCACGGGCCTTTTTCATGACATATTCCCATAACCTGCCTTCGCGTATAGCTTGTTTTACTTTATTTACTTCATACTTTATTGAATAGAGATTGAATAGTGCAATCATATTTGTTCGTTCATCTTTTTCTAATTGACGCAGTTCTTTTGGAGTGAATTTTTGAGAAATTTCACAATCAAATGGAAAATATTCTAGTTCATCTAATCGTCTTGTTCCATCCTCTGTGATTACTCGATCATGTTTTGCATATAGGATGTATGATGCAGAGTCGAATGTATCACATCCTAGCGCAACTGCCAATGGGATTGTAAGCGGATGTCCTGCGCCAAAAAGATGCAGTGGTATTGAACTGGGCATTTGTTTTTTTGCCGCAATAATCATCTGTGCAAGTAATTTGTATTCATAAGCCTCCATAAACTCAACAGGACTTCCAAGCGCTAACATTGGAAATTTCATATCAATAAGTGATTTAGTTGATCTTGTGACCAGATCGAAGTGTTCCCCACCTTGTATTGGTCCCAGCCAAATCTGACCATTATCTTTTCTTTGTTTTAATGTCTTCTTACAAACTGTTAATGTATGATCAACATATTCTCCAGCCTGTTTTTTTGTTAGTCCAAAACCTGTTGGTTTATCTAAAGGAATAGCAAAATCAGTCATTATATCAATTTCAAAGTTAGCCATGTCATGTGGTTTGACATCTACCTCACCGTATTCTAATACTTGGTAACCACCAGAATCAGTCATTATGCAACCGTCATAATTAATTATTTTATGGATTCCTTTTTTTCTTGCAGCATCTCCATGACGTTTTATTGTAATATACGCATTAGTAATTACAAGATCAAATCCCATCTCATGAATTTTTTTTGCAGGAATCGATTGTCTTACAGGATGAATGACTGGAACAAATGCAGGTGTCTCTATATTTCCATGATTGGAGTGAATAATTCCTATTCTGCCTGCTAAATCGCTATACTTTATTTCAAACATTTGCTAGTATACTTTTTCAGCTTTATATTAAATTAGTAAGCGAAAAATTTCTGTAAATCATCCCTTTCATTTACTTCTGAAAGCCAGTCTACATTATCGTCATTATCGTGTTCCTGAATTATTTTTTGAATTTTTTCTACAACTTGATTAGGTGTCTTTGTTGTTGTATCAATCTGGAATGAATTTTCAGTCCCAAATTCTGATATTGCATCATGTGCAGTAATACCTAGAATCTCACTCCCAAGATTTTCTTTAATTTTCTCTTTAGAATACCCTCTTGCCTCATAGACTTCTTGAAGTTGATAGGGATTCTTTCTTAGGATTATTACCACATCAACATTTGATTTTTCAATAACATATGGCGCTAAATGTCCAACAATCAAAGATTTTGTTGAAAGCTTCTTGTTTAGATCTTTCTTGAGATTCTGAACATCTATTTGTATGCCAACCTCATCTTTTTCTATATAGTTTGATTCAATTGCAATTTTGTTGATATCAATCATATCATAATCCTCATTTTTCATAATTTGAGCAGCAATTGTGTGCTTACCAACTCCAGGATTTCCGGTTATTATCAGATTCATAAACAACATGATTTTTTGTATGATTAAATTATTTCTGTAATACTAATATGATCAAATCATAGTTAACACATTATGCAAATTGGTCTTTTAGGAAAGGCAA
>CAYVWD010000024.1:0-15284 GCA_964455405.1 uncultured Candidatus Nitrosopelagicus sp.
ACATCTTCAACAAAGACAATTTCTTTTTTATTAATTCCAAATTGTTTTGTAAGTAAATTAAAATCAAGATTGACACATTCATCTTTCCAATAACCGTCATCATTTGGTATACTATGTTGACCAATCATACAGAATGATGAAAAGTGTCTACCAGTAACACCAACATTTTCCAAGTCTTTAAATCTAAGACATGTTTGAGGTACGATTAGTGGGTTTGCTGGAAATTCAAATACTACTTTACTACCCATTACTCTTTGAAAATCAACAATTGATGCAATTGTGAAGTACAGATAATCACGCCATCTACACACAACTGGATACCTACTCACTGATTTATGATTATGTTTTACAAAGAATGACTCTACCTGCTTCCAGGCCTCTGTATAATCAAAGCGATTTTTTGTTGGAGGATCCCCAATAAACGAATAAGTGTCACTAGAATGATCAGGACAATTAATTCTGTTCTCATCTAAAGTCCAAAAGAATCTTTTACATTTTTCACATGACTTACGCTCAAAACCTTGATTTTCAAATAATTTTACCTTGTAGTACCGTTCAGGCTCAGCTGAAAATTTTGTAATAATTTCTTTTTTATTCATTATATCTCTGACCTAATGCCGATATTAAGAATCTTCGATACAACCATTAAATATTCAATAATATAAAAAAACCCATGTTTGGAACTAAAAAGGGAACCTTAAAGGAGGGAAGTTATGTTTTTACAGCAAAACCTGATGGTGATTTCTGTAATTTTGTTTTCGGTATTGTTACTGGGGTAGATGGTAACAAAGTGGGTGTGAATGGATTTATTGTTAACCCAGTAGGTCTAAAAAACAAGGTTTCACAGGGAAAAGCTGGTGAAAGATCTAAAGAGATTCTCAACGAACCAACATCTGAAAACTGTATTTTTGCATTAATTTATAGAACAGAATATGAAAATTTCACAGATGTTTTAGACCTGGAAAAAGAAAAAGTCGAGATTCTCTCAAGAAAAGTTTTCACAATTTTAGATGGTTGGATTAGGGAATCTCTTTCAGAATTGATCAACAATGTTTTGTCTCTGCCGGATGGTTCTGACAAGGATCATGCAAAAAGGGTTCTTAAACAGAGGATGGAGAATCTATACGACAAAAATCTTCGACAAAATCTTTATTCTGTTTGTAGAAGTCTAAAGATCTTAATTTAAAGACAATTTTTGGACAGCTTTTATATTATGCCTTGAGAGGTTTTTTTTAAATGGAATATGTTTACGCTGCATTAATGTTGCACAAATTACAAAAAGAGGTAACTGAGGAAAATGTTACTAGTGTTGTAAAGGCAACTGGCGCTGAAGTTAATGAAGCCCAGGTCAAGGCATTAGTTGCATCCTTGGCAGATGTCAACATTGAAGAGGCAATTAAGGCTGCTCCAGTTGCAGCCGCTCCAGCCCCAGCAGCAGAGGCAGCAACAGCAGATGGAGATGAAAAGAAAAAAGAAAAAGCTGCACCACCTAGTGAAAAACAAGAAGAGCAAGCAATGGAAGGCTTGTCATCTCTATTCGGTTAAAGTCATCCGATCATTTAACTTCAACATTATTTACTACAAGTTTATACTAGAATTGGTTTGGTAGATACTTCACAGATTGATTTTTTTATTTATATTCTAGATTTATTTGGCACCATGGCTTTTGCAGTTACTGGTGCATTCAAGGCGATAGAACATAAGGCTGATATCGTTGGAATAATAATTCTGGCTGCAATTACTGGTCTTGCAGGGGGAACAATACGTGACGTTGTTTTTGGAAAAACATTACCAAACTCACTAATTGATCCAACATATGTAATTATTGCTGTAATCTCAGCTATAGTTTTATTTTTATTATATTCTAAAATGAAAAAACATTGGAATGTTTTCTTAAAGTTTGATGCAGTAGGTCTTGGGGTTTTTACTGTAATTGGTGCAACTTTTGCATACAATCTATTTGGAATGAATTTCTTAATAATTGTCTTATCTGGTATGCTTACTGCCATTGGGGGTGGAATTTTAAGAGATGTATTTGTAAATCAAACACCTATAGTATTTGTTAAGGAATTATACGCGTCAGCTAGTTTCATAGGCGCTGTTGTGTTCTATTTTACATTATTAATAACAAATGAAGTATATGCTGCAACCATTCTGGGTATCATACTAACCACAGGACTACGATTAGTTGCAATGAAGTATAATTGGAACTTGCCTAAAGTACGAAGTAGTTAATCAAGCAGGAGTATAGTCTTTTGCTTTTGATGCAACACCCTTAGCATGTGCATCTGCCTTCTGGAGAATCTGTTCTTTTGTCTCATCAGTCACATATCCTGTCTCAATTGAAACTGAAGTAGCTGAACGTGCTGCTTTAACAAGAATTTGTTCAATGTTATCTTTTGTGATGTATGTAGCCTCAATAGATAATGAAATTGCCTCTTGGTGGGCTTGGCTCAGATCACTTCTAAACTTCTCTATATCTATGATCATTTCTTTTTCGGCATAAACTAAACCTTCTTCAAGTGCTGAATTTAGAAGAATACCAGCTTCTTTAGCCTTGATATCTAATTTACTTAACAGTGTTGCAAGTTTTTCTGAAATTGCTTCCCCTTTTTTAACTGGAATAGTTTCTTTCATTATCCAGATTGTGCCCTGATCAATTTTTGTTGGAATACCATTCTCTTTAAAGTCAGTTAGCATTGGACCTGGAGCAATACCAGTATTTTTTGGTGGTATAACTACATCCATGCTTGCTAAATCCCCACCTCTAGCATTTAGTAGAACTTTATTTCTTGACAACAGAACATTAAGTTTGAAAGGAGACATATTTGTAAACATGAAAAGACATTGCCCCTCCAATTTATCAATAAACTGTCCAATTCCTTTAATTCCGGTTTTTTCCAATGCAAGTTTAGCAACTTTATCTTTAACACTAATTATTTCAACTTCTCCTAGAAGTTTTTTTCTAAGTGGAAGTAATTGTGAGGCTCTTACTTTTTCCATTCTTACTAAAGCAAGAACATTATATTTTTTAGGCAATTCCTGTAATTGCTGGTACATGAGTGTTTTTCTTTTAGGATAGACAGTTCTATTTTCATGCATCTATTTTCGCACCTTTTGTTCTAATTTAATGGCTTTACCCATAGTTGTTTTGACCATAAATTTTTTGAAGTTTTTATCACCATTTGGTAATTTTTTTTCAATTGAATTAATTATTGTCATTGCGTTACTTGCAAGGTCTTTTTCATCCATAGTTTCATCTCCAATTTTACATGATAGTGATAGTGAATTTTTTACTCTAACTCTTATCGAATGTCTAAATCTATCTAAGAATGATTCTATAGGGGCATTAAAGGGAACAGGAGTTGGCATTTTTCCTCTGGGACCCAATAACTGTCCCAACGATTTACCTACTATTGGCATAAGTTTTGTATCAGCCAAAAAGAAATCATATTTGTTTATTAGTTTTCTAGATTCTCTTTTATTTTTAGCCAAGTTATCAAGTTCTGTGTTATCAAGAACCTGATCTGCTTTTGCATTTTTTGCTTTGAGTCCCATATCCCCCGTAGCCATAACACAGACTGCAGCAGGTTTTGTCATTTGTTTTGGAAGTTGTATAACTTCATTTAATGCAAAACCTTTTTTCACATCTATATCCTTGAATATTATGTATAGTTCTAACGCTTGTTTGAATTTTCTGTCCTTTTCTGATTTTTTTGATTCCTGAATTAATTTCAGAATATCTGATTCATTAACCATAGCAAAATCGTTTTTAAGCTACTTAAAATCGTTTATAGTAATTATACCATGATCTATTACTTTTTCAAAAAAACTTATTTTTCTTAAAATTTTTTCCGCTAATCATCAATCCTAGAGCAAAACTTACATTTACGACTTAAAGTAGTAATTTTGAAAATGCAATATGTTGATGATTTAGATCTAAGGTTATTATCAGAGTTAAAGAAAGATGGGAATATTTCAGTCCCAGTATTATCAAAAAAATTAGGGATAAATGCATCTGTACTTTATAGCCGAATTAAGAGATTACTAAGAAAACAATTAATCAAGAAATTTACAATCGAGATTGATGAATCTCAATTAGGTTTTCAAGTAAAGGCATCAGTTGGAATAAACCGTGATCCAAAGTTCAAAGATTCAATACATGCAAAATTAATGGATACTGTTGAGGTTGATCATATCTGTGAGGTCACAGGCAGATTTGATATTATAGTAGGTGTACTAGCCAAAGATCTTGAGGAATTACATTCTGTCATTATTGAAAAAATTGGAAGAATAGAGGGAATTCAAAATACTGAGACATTTGTGGAATTAGAAAAAACTGATAAGGAACATGTTTATCTAAGAACTAACGATTAACTTTTCGTCCCATTTTCCATCATTAATCTCTGTAGTAATTTCTTTGGGCGTTTTTCCTTCAATCTTTATTCCAAGAGATTGACATGTACCAATAACTTGTTTTGCTACAGATTTCAATTCAGATGCATATGATGATTCCAGTTTTACATTTGAAACTTTAACAATTGCATCAATTCCAATATCAGCAACCCATTCTGTTCCTGCTGTCGCTGAACCCTTCTGGATACTTGCCTCTTTCAGAATTAAAGCAGATGCAGATGGTATACCGATTTCAATTTCCCATTTTTTTGTATCGGTATCAACTGTAACAGTTACAGGAACTTTCATTCCTTTAAAGTCGTTAGTTTTTTCATTAATAGCACTAATTACTTCCATTATGTTAACGCCCATTGGACCTAAGGCTGGACCAAGTGGTGGACCAGCAGATGCCTCTCCTCCTGTTACTAATGATGATATACTTTGTTTGTCACCCATAATTTTTTGCCACTCTAAGATGATTTATTCTTTCCTATGATGAAGGTTTGAGATAGTTTGCATCTACAGTTACAGGAAGTTGATATGGTGCATCTAGAAGGATAACTGTCGCCTCTTCTTTTTCATGATCAACACGAGTTATAGTTGCTTTCATTCCCTTGAATGGTCCACCAGTGATTTCAACTATGCCATCTACTTCAAGTTCGGACACGGTTGATTTTTTGATAAGATAGTTATCAATCTCACTATATTGTAATTCACCTCGTAACTGTCCTTTCACATGTCTAACTCCTTGTATTGCATTAAACATTAGTTGTGGATCTTCTGCTTCAATCACAACATACCCTTTGAGATTATCGACTAATAATATTGATTGTATATTCAATTCACCGCTTCTCATCTTAGTTTCAAGCAGCCTTAAGACCACTTTTTCATGACCACCAGTAGTTCTAACTGCAAATTAATGAGATTCAGTAGTTTCAGACATTTTTATCTCGTGAAGGGAATTGTTGCGAAGATAAACTGAAATCCAAAACCTAGTAAGCCAACAGTAGCAATCCCAAACAAAACCAATCTTAGGTGTTGTTTATAGACATCCTTATCTGATTTCTTCGTTAATTTTATTGTATTATACGCATTTTTGAGCATTAATTTTGGATTTACTTTCATTCAAATTCTAAATTGAAATTAATAAAGTGTCAATATATCTTTTATTCATGGATTTACTAGTTGCGTACAAAGATGATCCTGCTGGAATTAACATGGCGAAATTCATTAGTAGAGGTTTAGAAAAAGACAATGCACTATTTAGAGGGAAAAAATTTGATCTTTTAATTATACCATCCCCTACAATTTCTGCAGATTGGTTAGACGAGGAATTTAACTATGATAGATACATATTTCTTTCAAAACATGCTGCTGAATCTGGAACACTTGCACTAACATGTCATAGTACTGGAAATTTTGATGTTGCTGAATTTGGAGGTAATTCCAAACAAATTGCAATTCCATTCCCAGCATTTCAAAAAACATATTTACAGAATCTTTGGAAAAAACGTAGTAATTTTCCTGACTTTGAAATAACTATTGAAGCAACACACCATGGTCCAACAAATCTTGACAAACCATGTATTTTCATAGAAATTGGTACCACTCAAAAACAATGGAATGATGTAAAATTGTGCGGATCTATAGCAAAAATTATAGAACAAACTTTTGAAAAACCTCTGAGAGAATTCCCAGTCGCAGTATGCTTTGGAGGTACACATTATTCTAAAAAATTTACCAATGAAGTAATCAATGGAAAATTTGCATTAGGAACAGTAATCCCTAAACACGCTTTAGAATTTTTAACAGAATCATTTTTTCAGCATATTATGGAACGTAATGTTGATGCTAAGATAGCATTATTAGATTGGAAAAGTTTAGGACAAAATAAGCAAAATATTATTGGGTTGTTATCTACAACCAAATTAGAAGTGATGAAAATTTGAGAAGAGAAGAAAAAATTTACAAAAACCTTCTTCAAGTACCACCAGGAAAAATTACTACATACAGTGAATTATCTAAATCAATTGGTCTTGAAAATGGGCAACGCATAGTTGGTCAAATAATGAAAAAAAATCCATTCCCTGTTATTGTTCCTTGTCATAGAGTGGTAAAATCAGATGGTGGTATAGGTGGATATGCATTTGGTGTTGACGTAAAGAAAAATATGTTAATAAAAGAAGGAATTTGTATTAACAAGAATAAAATTCAAAATTTTGAAAAAACTTTCTTTAAATTCTAAGATTTTTGTGGTTCACTAATAATACTTCGTAGATGTGCCTTGTTTCTAATAGTATTACCCTTAATTTTTTTGTAAATTGATTTGAATGTGTTATTGTCTATTTCTTTTCGATCTTTTGCGATTTTTAATACGTATCTAAGTGCACGTACTTTATTCACATAGACTGTTTTTTTACCTTCTCTTGCTCCTTTTCGACCTTTTTTTGAACCTTGTGTTGCACCACGTTTTGATTTTTGTATCTTTTTTATTTTGGCTCTTCCTCTTGATGTACCTTTAAATGATTTTATGGTGATTGTATTAGCAGTCATTAAACTTCTTATGTCATCTCTTGTAATCGCATCAGCAATATCATCAAGATGATCATTATCAAATCGAACTCTATTAACACCCACTCCAACAATTCTTGAAACAAGTAGTTTCTTTGATTTTAGATTAACTGGCATTTTTGTTCACTCTTGCATTAAAGACCCTAAATTTTTTTTCTATAACAATTTTCATTAATTCTTTTCTTTTTTTCATACCAACACTATGTCCAAACCTAACTCCATCTTTTTTTGGATTTAATTTTTCTAGATCATTTAAATTGTATACTAAATTATCTGTATAGCCTGATGGATGTAATCCTTTAGCAATTTTTGGTGTACCATATCCTATTTTTACTAAACCTGGTCGACCACGACTTTTTTGTTTTCTTTGATGATTATCTATCCCTTTTGGTTTTCTCCAGTTGGTTTGTAATCTCTTATATCTCCAACTTTCGGGCCTAACAAATTTTGGTCTATTAGATGAAACTTGTTCTCTCAGTTCCAGTTTTTCTTTATTTATTGGCATGAAGTAGAACTCGAATTTTTACATAAATACGTATCTAAGCAAGAATTTTTAAAATTCTGAGAAAGAGATAATAGTGTTTTATTTTTCGTTACAATTCTTGAGAAAAGACATGTATATTGTAAATTTGGAGTCTAGTGATGACTGAATCAACTACCACCTCAAAATTTTTAGCACAGATAGAAAATTTTGGTATCAGTCCAGAATCAATTCAAAGAAACCTCTCGGTAGAAAAACTAGTTCAGATATCAACTCAAAAAAATGAGGGTGTTCTTACATCATTTGGTTCATTATCTGTTAAAACTGGTAAATATACGGGTCGTTCTCCACAGGATCGTTATATTATTTATGATGATGAGACACATGAAACAGTTGATTGGGGTAATGTAAACAGACAATTCCCCTCCGAAAAATTTAATCAACTTTTTGAAAAAATGAAAAAACATGCATCTGGGCAAGAACTTTATGTTTTTGATGGTTTTGTTGGTGCATCTAAAGAAACTAGATTACCAATTCGAGTCATAAATGATCATGCGTGGCAAAATCTTTTTTGTAGGCAGTTGTTTGTGAAACCCTCATCAGCAGAACTTGAATCACATGAACCTGAATTTACAATTATGTGTTTAAATGATTTTGATGCAATTCCAGAAATTGATGGAACAAGAACAAATGCTTTTATCATGATTAATTTCTCAAAGAGAATTGTTTTGATCGGTGCTACAAACTATGCCGGTGAAATGAAAAAAGCAATGTTTTCAGTTATGAATTATCTTATGCCATCTAGAGGAGTTTTTCCGATGCATTGCTCTGCAAATGTTGGAAAAGTTGGTGACACCGCATTATTCTTTGGTCTCTCTGGAACCGGTAAAACTAGTCTTTCTGCTGATCCTGAACGAATGCTAATTGGTGATGATGAGCTTGGTTGGTCAGATAAAGATATTTTTAATTTTGAAGGTGGTTGTTATGCAAAATGTATAAATCTTAACGAAGATGCAGAACCACAAATTTGGAATGCAATAAAATCTGGAACTGTACTTGAAAATGTTGTAATTGATAAAACAACACAAAAACCAAATTTTAATGATGGAAGTCTTACTGAAAATACCAGAGCAGCATACCCTCTTGAATATATTCCTGGTGCTGTAATTCCAAGTATAGGCGGACATCCTAAGGTTATAATATTTCTTACAGCAGATGCATTAGGAGTATTACCACCGGTGTCAAAATTAACTAAAGAAGGTGCAATGTTCCACTTTATGTCTGGATATACTAGTAAATTGGCTGGTACCGAGAGAGGAATTAAAGAACCCAAAGCAACATTCTCTGAATGTTTTGGTTCACCATTCATGCCTCGACATGCTTCAGTCTATGCAAAAATGTTAGGCAAAAAGATATCACAGCATAATACAGTAGTCTATCTGATCAATACTGGCTGGTCAGGTGGTGCATATGGTGTAGGCAAGCGAATAAACATCAAATATAGTCGCGCAATGGTTACAGCAGCATTAACAGGCTCATTTGATATTGTTAAGTTTAGGCATGATGATATATTCAATATAGATGTCCCATTAGAATGCCCAAACGTTCCTTCAGACATATTAGATCCAAAAAATACGTGGATTGATAAAGATTCATACGAATTATCTGCAAAGAAACTAGCACAGATGTTTGTTGATAACTTTACGAAGTTTGGTGATATTTCAGATGATATACGTAATGCAGGACCACAATTAACTAATTCTTGATTACTAGATGATTTTGGGTTATGTGTTTTTAATATTTAGAGAATGTTTTTGAAGCAAGTTTAATATCTTCAGATTTGACAGTTTTGCGTCCTGCATGATTTGTCATATCAACAGCATCCCTAGCTATCTCCATTGCAATATCTTCTATGATCCGTCTCAACTCATCAGCTGATTCGTCACTTACTCTTTCTGCACCAGACTTTTTCAAAATCCTATACATTGCAGATAATCCCAGTTCGGATGATTTCATATAATTATATAAAAAATACTAATAAAATACTTTGAGAAGTAAAAAAATCTCACTTTTGTACAGATTTATGCAGACTAATTTAATAGTAAAAGTGTAGAAAAAACATGACTTGGCTTTATGATTCACACATTCATCTATCGGATACAGAATATGAGCCAGACATTCTACAGACTATCAATGCGATGGAGCATCTAAAATTAAAGGCATGCTGTGTATCAATGGATTATGAAACATCGATAAACACATTGAATCTGAGTAAAAAATCATCTAATGTTTTACCTTTTATTGGTGTACATCCTGAGATGGCACAAAAAAATACATCAAAAATCTTTGAAATGATTGAAAAGAAAAATCAAGAAATTAGTGGCGTAGGTGAGATTGGACTTGATAGGACATACATAACGTCAGAAAATGATTGGAATATACAAAAAAAAGTTTTTTCTAATCAAATGGCTCTTGCTGAAAAATTTAGTAAACCAGTTTCAATTCATTCAAGGAAAACACTGGATGAAATATTTGAAATAATATCATCATTTAATCTTAAACAAGTTCTATTACATTGGTTTGATGGAAGCAAGAATCAACTAAAGCATGCAATGGATCTAGGATTATTTGTTTCATATGGACCTGTTTTACTATATGCTAATGATAAACAAGTTTTATTGGAAAAATCCAACATAGAACAGATTTTAGTAGAAACCGATGGTCCTGTAAAATTTTCCCACTGTTTTAATTATAAAACAACTCAAATTCAGTTTTTACCTAGCGTAGTACAATGTGCAGCAAAAATACTCAAAATCCCATATGATAATTTATTGAGGCAGTTAGAAAAAAACTCCAAGAAATTTCTTAATTTTTAAAAAATGTTTGAATGTTACATATATAAAAAACCCATAAAAGATTCATTCAGTGAATAGAATAAAACGGCTTTCAACAGAAATCTTGAATGAATATAATGATAAATTTGGAACTGATTTTTCTCACAATAAACAATTTTTGAATGAAATTTCTATTATACGCTCTAAAGGATTAAAAAATAAAATTGCTGGGTATATTACAAAAATCCTACAACGTAAACAAAAATTTGAAGATAGAAAGCAAGAGCTTATTGAAAATGACAAGGTATCAGGCGAAAGCATACCAGAATCAACACAGGAGACTGACCCAGAACCCGTTGTAGAACCAACACAAGAGAAAAGTGTTGGCGAAGAAATTCTTACTGATAGTAATTTTGAAGATGCATCACAGAAAAATAATTAATTTGTTTATTGTATACTAAGTATGATTATAGTTAATTTTACGGGTGGTGCAAAAAAGTGGTTTAATCTACCACAAATTACTTTAGATAAAAATAATCTTAGTATTCAAGAATTAATCAATTACCTTATTACTATAAAACCAAAAAATACTGTAAATTTTGATGGTAAAAATTTACTTATTGCAGTTAATGATATTGATTCATCGGCATTAAGTGGTTTTGCAACTAAACTGAAACCAAATGATGTTGTAAATATAATACCAGTGATACACGGTGGTGTGGACCAACGAATAAAATTCAAGATTTTAAATCAAAATATTGAACTACATGAATTTAAAAAACGCACAAAAATAGAAACCAACTTTTTAGACTCTTTAAGGATTGAATTTCCAGATATTATACTTCAAGCCATATCCTCTGATTTTATTTTAAGTAAAGAACATGTAAAAAAAATTCTTTCATTATCAATTTTAGCAAAAAAACATGATATACTACTTTCAAAAAAATTGGAGACCGATATTTTGCTGCGATTTGCAGGAACTACGCAAATTAGTGAAGCAATAAAAAATCTTGGAATAACAAAGAATCAAAATTTTTTACTAATATCCATAGGTAAAAATCAGCCCTTAACTAAATTACATAAAAAAATTCTTCCAAATGTAATTAGTCCTTTTTCTAATAATAATTCAAAAAAATTAGAAAATTATTTTAAACTGACTAAAAAGAATATTAATGTGATAAGTTCTAAATTTCCATTAGAAGATCTACTTGTAGAGAAAGCATCATTACTAATCTAACCTTTTACTTTTAGTTATACTCAGTATGGAGTTTTTTGGCATCACACTAACGCCTGTTTCATCCTCTAAAATCTGAATTATGATTTCCCAGTCTGGCACTTCTAATGATACATTATTAGTCAATAGATTGGCGATGTTAGAAATGATTTCATTTCTAATCAACTCCGAATTCCTCCTCTCAATAGAAATCTTATAGGTTTCGCTTGGCTTTATAGATGGAATTAGTTCGGCTATATTTTGCTTAATAGACATTAAATCTGTATGGCAAATTCGCTGAATTGGAATAATTCTTGAACAATATCGAATTTCCCACGGCTCATTCTGAATTTTTTCCCTAATCTTTTTTATTATATGAAGTGGTTCGATCACACTTTCTACTTTTATAATTCCAGAGAACTGTGTCTTTAAAATTATTGGATCTAGGTCTCCAAATTCATTTAGTAATTGTGTGACTTCGTTGATTGTCTCTAATTCCATATTTCTAGGGCATGTTATTAGTAAATTCAAAGTGCCTCAATCAATTCTTTTTGGGATAAACTACCATTTCTTAAAATTTTGATCTTTTCATTCTTGATCTCTATAATTGTGGATTCACCTGAACTCTGTATTTTTCCATCATTTAGAAAAACATCACAATCATTAATTTCGCTTTCAAGATTTTGAGGATTTGTAAATGATTTTTTTCCTGAGATGTTTGCACTTGTACCTATAACTAATTTACACTCTTTCAGAATTGAGAGAGTGCATTTATTGTTTGGAACTCGTACTGCAAGAGTATCTTCACCGGCAGATAATTTCTTTAATCTATCGTCCTTAAGTGGTAAAATTATTGTTAATTGCCCTGGCCAGAACTTATCAGTGATTCTATAGGCGATCTCATCAAACTCCACAATTTCTTCCAAGATTTGCCTTGAATATCCTAATACAGGCAATGGTTTTTTTCCATCTCTTTTTTTAATTCTATAAATTCTTTCTATTGCATTTTCATCATATGGATTGCAACCTATTCCATACACAGTATCTGTTGGGAATATAACAACTCCGCCATTTTTGATCGATTTTACAACTAATGCAACGCCAGTGGAATTATCTGTAACCTGTTTCATGAGTATGCTTGGAATTTGACAAATAATTAGATTGTCAAACCAAACCCATCTGTAAATTCTGAAAATGTTTTATAGGCTTGTAGAAACTCTCTTCCAGACATACTTATTTTATATTTATTTGCTCGATCAGAATTTACTTGTTCAAGTAAACCTTGAGAAACTAGATTTTTTAAAATTTTTGAAAGTCTACTATGAGAAATATTTGCTTGTCTTATTAAATGAGTAACAGATGCACCATCTGTATCAAATGTATTTTCCTGTGCTACATTTAGTATATCAGTAACAATTACAATTTGTGCTCTATATACACCCATTTTAATTAGATAATGTTCTAAATCTAGCTATAGATCATGTTATAATATTTTCAATATACTAAAAACATAAAAATTTTTGACAGAACAAAATTCTCAAAATTTACGCGTGGTTTTTAAATTCATCATCAAAGTCATCTTCCATGTCTTTATCTAATTTTATTTTCCGCATCGGTAATCTAGAGACTGGGACAAATAAAGAAATCAAACCTCCAATTTTAATAATAATTGAGATCGAATATAGTATAGATTCTGGAAATACAAATGAATACCATGCAATAAATTCTCCAAAGGCTAAGAGTGCTAATCCAATACCTACTGCAAGTGCACCTTTTTGCTTTCCTTCTAAAAATGAAACGAATGTTTCAATTGCACCATAAACTAGTAAAATAAAAGAAAATGATCTAATAATGTGTTCTATTGTCATGGTTGATAAGAAAAATAATGGAAGAATGCCTACTGATCTAAAGTAACGAGACTTCGGAAAAAATGATTTTATGGTATGGGAAAATGCAATAAAGAAATAACCTATAGTCTGAATTCCTAATCCTAACGCTTGTATGCCACGATTAATCTTTCCTGCTTCAAAATAAATTGAGTCTATCATGTATCCCATCCAAATTATTCCGAATCCAGTTCCTATCGCAAAAAATGCGAGTGTTAATCTAAAAAGAACTGGACTTCCTGTATTTTTATAACCAATATATGCAAAAATACCAATTGTTATTCCAATTATAAAACCAATTAGATTTAGAATATTCTCTAGGAAAAATTCCATTTGAATAAAATCAAAAATCTAAATTAATTAAGTAATATGGACTAATCTTCCCAATCATCAAGTGTGCCTGCAGTTTCGCCCTCAGTACTACCTGTATAATCGCCTAAAATATCAGAATATTTTGCTTCACTATGTGCAACAAATTTTACATATTCTCCATATGTCATATCAAAGTCACATTTTGTACAAGTCACAAACGAAAAATCTGGAGTTAATTCTGCATCTTCTTTGCATTTAGGACACTTTATTTTCACAATATTATTTTATTGAATGACTATTATTGCTTTTTCGAATAAGAGATAAATTGAAAGATTATTCAGATATTCTAATGACTAGAACTTGTACAAAATGTAAAGTAGATATTTCTGACTCTGAACAACTTGAACCACAGGCTGAGAAATACCCAACCTGCAACAAATGTTGGGAAGAATGGAAAGAGATGAGAATTATGGTAATGAACGAAATGCATCTTGATATGTCAATGGCTGATCATCGAAAAGTATTACGAAAACATGAAAAGATCTTTGTAGGTATAATGACCCCAGAAGGGGATTATGTTGATTATACTAATGAAGATAACAGAAATCCTGAAGAACAAACAAAATCTTAATTTGGCTTTAGATTATGCATTGCAATTAAATCTTTCTTGAACTGTTGTAGGTTTTCTGGGATATTAATTGCGATTGAATCTTTCAATGATAGATTTTTTTCCTTCTTCTCATTCCAAACCTTAGAGTTAAACTCGATTATATTTGGTGTATGCTGACTCAGATTGTCCATACTCTCAGATTCTGGTAGATGCTCATTATGTATACTATCTTCTGCGTAAAGTGTTTTCCATAGATATTCAGTGATAAATGGTATAATCGGCGCTAAAAGTTTCAAAGTGGTTGATAAGACTTTGTGTAAGGTATATACTGCAGCATCTCTTTCTTCATCCGAAAAACCAATTCCATACGCTCTAGCTTTTGCCATTTCAATATAATGTGCTGCAAAAATATTCCATGTAAATTCCCTTATTGCAAGTGCTGGTATAAAGAAATTATATTTTGTATAACCATCTCTGCATTCTGAAACTAATTTATCCAGTTCAGATAATATCCATTTATCCGTCTCTGTGAGATTTGCAGAATCAATCAAGGGGAAACTAGACAAAAATCTAGATACATTCCATAGTTTACTGAGAAATTTCTTTGTTGATTCTATTTTCTGTTCTGAACATCTGAAATCATATCCATGATTAATTTCACTTGCACTCCAAAATCTAAAAGTGTCTGCGCCTGATTTTTGAATAACTGGTAACGGATCCAATGCGTTACCCTTACTTTTACTCATTTTCATTCCTTTTTCATCCAGACCATATCCCATTATCCATGCTTCTGACCATGGTTTTTGTCCTGTTAATTTCTCACAGCGTAGTAGCGTGTAGTATAACCAAGTTCGAACAATATCTTTTGCTTGTGGTCTAATCCCAGCTGGATATGTTTTTTAAAAAATTCTTCATCCTTGTTAAATTTTGTAATAAATAATGGTGAAACACTTGAATCCATCCACGTATCAAATGTTCTTTC
>CAYVWD010000025.1:0-14640 GCA_964455405.1 uncultured Candidatus Nitrosopelagicus sp.
ATTCAATTTTAGAATATTTTAAGAATGTCTAACATTATATTGTACATCAAAAAAACCTCAATCAAATGTCAAATTGGGCTGATTTTGCAATTAGTGCAGTAAAACATGGTCCTGGATTGGGACAAATCAGTAAATTACGAATTCATAAAGACGAGGGTGATAAGTTTGGACCTGCAGTTATTGTCGCCAAACAGGAAATAGCATCTAATATAAAACGCGGTACTAAATACATCACAATTTTCAAAGTAAGTGAGACAGATTGGGAACCAGGAGAATATGTTAGAAGTTACATTATAGATGGTGAGGCACATATAAGAACAGATGATAATAAAGTGAACTCTGACAACCTTGGCATGTTACCAGATATAGAGTAAAAATGTCAAAAATAAACCAGATAAACTATGATATTCAGTTTGAACCAGTTTTTACTAATTTTACATTTAATGGAATTGAAATTATTACATTAACAACTACACCCACTACTTCATTTACATTAAATGCTGCAGAGCTTGAAATAAATAATTGTTATCTTATTTCCAAAGGTAAAACCATTAAAGTAAAATCATCTCTAAATCAAAAAAAAGAAACTCTGAATATCAAGTCATCAAAAAAAGTTTCCGGCAAAGTAAAAATCTGTATAGAATTTCAAGGTACACTGAATAATAGATTACTTGGATTTTATCGTAGTAAGTATAAAGATGGAACAGGTAAAACTAAACATCTTGCAACAACACAGTTTGAGGCGGCTGATGCAAGGCGTGCGTTTCCATGTTGGGATGAACCTGCAGTAAAGGCAACATTTGATGTTTCATTATTAGTAGAAAAGCATATGATGGCAATTTCAAATATGCCTGAAAAATCAAAAAAGATTGTTAATTCCAAAGTATTAGTTGAATTTCAAAGAACTCCAATAATGTCAACATATCTTTTATATCTTGGAGTTGGTGAATTTGAATTTTTAGAAGATAAGTTAAGAAATATCAAGATAAGAGTTGTAACAACTAAAGGAAACAAGAAAAAGGCACATCTATCTTTAGAACTAACTAAAAAATTCCTTTCTGAATACGAAAAATATTTTGGAATAAAATACCCATTACCAAAACTTGACATGCTTGCAATTCCAGATTTTGCAGCAGGCGCAATGGAAAATTGGGGAGCAATCACATTCCGTGAAACCATTTTACTTTATGATTCAAAAACATCATCCACTAGAACCAAGCAGTACATAGCGGAAGTAATCTCCCATGAGATTGCACATCAGTGGTTTGGAAATTTGGTTACAATGGAATGGTGGAATGATCTCTGGCTAAATGAAAGCTTTGCCACATTCATGGCTACCAAGATAGTTGACAAATTTTATCCTGAATGGGACCTTTGGGATCAATTCTTAGACGATGCAATGAGTACAGCGATGAGCCTTGACTCTCTGAAATCATCGCATCCCATTGATGTTAAAGTAAACCATCCTTCAGAAATTAGATCAATTTTTGATTCTATATCATATGATAAGGGTGGATGCATATTACGAATGCTTGAGTACTTTGTGGGAAAGAAAAATTTCCAGAATGGACTGAAAAAATACTTGAAAAAGCATCAATATTCTAATGCGCAGGGAAGTGATCTTTGGAACGCAATAGGTGATGTTTCACAACAACCAGTTGCTAAGATGATGAAGACATGGATTAATCAAATAGGATTTCCATCAGTTTCAGTTACAAGGAAAAATTCCACACTCTTGTTAAAACAATCACGATTTCTTCTTGAAGAAACCAAGTCATCAAAAAAAGGTGTTTGGTCAATTCCTCTGATCATTGAAGAAGGGAATATTAGCAGTAAAAAATTAATGACAAAGAAAACGGAGTGTGTAAAGCTTAAAAACAAAGATCGAAATTTTATTCTAAATTCTGGCAGAACTGGATTTTATCGTGTCCAGTACGATAATCAGACACTAGAAAATCTATCGCTTTTGATTGACGAAAAAATAATTGGTTATATTGACAGGTGGAGCATCCAGAACGATTATTTTGCTCAAATAGTTTCAGGCAAAAAAAATGTTCAAGGCTATCTTGATTTCGTCACATCTTATTATGACGAGGATAATTATATTTCCTCATTAAGCCTTGGTCATAATTTGTATTCACTTTACATATTAGCAAATGAAGAAAAATTCTCTGATGAATTAAAGGAGTATGCAGCCAATTTCCTTGGAACAGTAATTGATAGATTAGGATGGGACAAAAAGAAAGGTGAATCACATACGGATTCACTTCTTCGTAGTTTTGCAATAGTAGCATTAGGAAAATTAGGAGACAATGAAATAATCGCAGAGGCAGAATTACGATTTAAGAAATTTCTTAAAAACCCAAACAGTCTTTCTGCAGATTTGCAGGAGGTTGTTTTTTCATTGGTTGCATGGAACGGTAGTGAATCAACGCATAAAAAATTTGTATCACTTTATAGAAAAGCTAACTCTCAAGAGGAAAAATTGCGTTTTCTTGGAGCCATGTGTAATTTCAAGCAGAAAAAACTACTACTAAAAACTTTGCAGTTTACATTAGGAGCAGATGTTAGATCACAGAATATACAACTACCAATAATGAGAATAACATCAAACATTCATGCAAAGCATTTCATGTGGCCTTGGCTAAAAAAGAATTGGAAGAGTATTGTTAAGAAAGCAGGAATTGGTAATCCACTCTTAAATCGAGTCGTTGCAAGTATTGGTCAAGTAGTTACCGCAAAGCAAGAAAATGAAATAAAAAAATTCTTTAAACAAAATCCAGTTCGTGGTACAGAAAGAACACTAGAACAGACATTAGAACGTGTTCGAATACATTCAAAATTTCTTTCATCATTAAAAAAAGAATTTACATAAATGTCATCAATAAAAAAAACAACTAGTGTTATAATCGCCGCAATTATTACAGCAGGAGTCGCATTTAGTATAACCGATCAAATGAATTCAAAAGATTCTGACATACTAGAACAAATTAATCTTAATGCTGTCTATCTAAAAAATAATGAAATCGTGGAGATATCATTTGAAGACACTTCAAATAATACCAAGTCAGCAATTTTAGAAGTTTTAGGCATGGATGTTACGTATCATAAGGAGTATGTGTTTAATGAAAAATCAGGTTTTGTTGAAATAATGCATTTAGGCGAAATACCAAAGTATGGTTGGAGTACAACACCCATAATATTAGAAATTCAACATTCAGAATTTGGACACATTAGTTTAAAAACTGAAATTTATTCTCCAGGAGAGTTGATACCCAAGATTATAGTTGAACATAGATAACTATACCTCTAATTCATTCTTGAGATTGTTAAGTGAAATAGCATAAAAATTGGAAAGAAATTTTGTAAACACATTAAATTCAGATTTTGTCCCTCTGCTTGTGAAGTATGATTCCCATGTTAGTGTAACATAATCATTATTTTTAGACATGGAAATTGTTGCGTGGTATGCATCTATTGGTAACCCAGATGTTACAATGTATGAAAAATATTTTTTTGGGCGCCATCCAACTACATATTCCACCACATTAGTACCATCTTCAAAAGATATTGATCGAATTGCACCAACACCACGTTTTTTTTCTGATAAAAACTTTGAAGATTTGTGTCCTTCAAGCCATGACAATGATGTGATTTTACTAACATAATTCCAGACCTTATTAATGTCAGCATTAATTGTAACACTTTTTTTCACAGAATTTGTTTCCATTTGTAATAAAATACCTCTCAAATGTATATATGCGATCTGTTATTGCTTTACAATATGGTGTTTGGTTGGGGTAAAAAAAAACAAATTGTTGAAGAGAAACAAAATAAGCCAATAAAACCTACATTTAAGCAGATAACATTACAAAACATTCCAGCCATTTTAGAGGATATCACACAATTACGCCAAAAAACACTTGTTGCTGAAATCAAATCATTTCAAAAAAAAATAGAGTTAGATAGAAAAACACTTCTAATCATTGCAGATCAACTTGCAAAAGATAATCTAAGTACTGATGATATGGATCCACACTTAGAAATACTTGTTAATCGTGGTAAAAAGGAAGTTATATCATGCATACAAAATGAGTTTAGAATAGAATTTTTTGATATTGATTCATTTGATAAAGTCATGGATTTTCAAAGAAATTCATCTAGAGGAATTAAGAAGGTTGGCGATATGCTAGGCAAACATTCCCGAGTCATACATATTTTTGCTAAAAAATATGCAAAAAAACTCAAAGATGACATGGAAGTACTCACAAACAATCTCACCGAAGTAAATTTATTGGTTTCAAATTATAAAATAAATCAAGAATTATTATCTGACATTAGAAATCTATTAAGTAATTTTGCAAATGTTAAAAATGATATTAAAAAACAAGATCAAAGAAAACTTCAGTTAGACAAACTAGTAGAAGATGAGGAACAAAATAAAATTAATTTAGAAACAAACATTGCCGAAATGAAATCATCATCAGAGTATAAAGAGTTTCAAGAGGTTCAAAAAAAAATACATGGAATATCTGACGAGGAAAAATCAGTCAAAAAGAAAATTGAAGAACAATTCATCAAGATATCAAGACCATTAAACAAATACGTGTATGTTTCATCACTTGATAAACCACTTAAAATATTAACAGAGAAACTTGCTTTGTCACCATATGACACATTATCAGATGCTAACGAATCATCTATTAATACAATTTTAAATTCAGTTCAGTCAGGAGTTGAATCTGGTTCTGTATCAGTAAAAGATATTGAAAAATCAAAACAGTCAATAAATGAAATTAGGAATCTACTTCCAAAATTAATTGCCCAAAAAAATATTTTTGTTGAAAGAAAATCTAAACTTGATAACGATCTGTCTGTTTTTGATAGTAGTAAATTATTACGATTAGAAAATGGGTTAGAAAAATCTATATCGAATATATCTGATGCTGTATCTAAAACATCTATAATTCAAGAACAGATTGATTCTAGTAAGAATTCAATTAATGATATGATCTCAAAATTAGAATTAAATCTAAAACAGGCATCATCTGTTTCCTATCAAATATCTTATGGGAAAAATGATCTTTAAAACAAAAAAAAATGAAAGGCATGTTACATTAACAAAACAATCACAGATTGGTATTTTGTCCTACTGCAAAATGAACCATCCAAACGAAATGGTTTTAATTTTAAGGGGAAAATCAAAAAAAGGTAACATCTTTATTGATAGTTTAGTAATTCCACCATTCTCGGAAACTGGGTCTATATTTGCTGGGTTTCCATCTAGTTTTCTTCCATTAGACTTAAGCTACATAGGAATGGCACATTCACACCCAAAGGGTTCAGCAGAACCTTCATTAGACGATCTAAACAATTTTTTTGGATTAGTATCAATAACTGTGAAATCACCTTATAACGAAAATGATGTATTCGCGTGGGACAGTTCAGGAAACTCTATACCGATTTCAATTTCAGATGAGGAAGACAACAAAAAGTAAAAATTCTGACAAAACCTTATATTCAAATTACGACAACAAATTATATCTTGATTAATTATAAGTCATATTTGATTTTTCTATTTGCATCATTAGCTGTTAGTATAGGGTTGCAAATGATTTTACCATTTCCATACGGTCTTGGTGCAGCATTGGCAATATTTATTGCATTTCCAATTTTATTAAGGAGACGAATGATGAATCGCATGCGAGGTGGTTTTGGCGGTGGTTCCAGTAGTTCTGGTGGATTTGGTAGTGGATTGTTTGGACAAAATAATGAGAGCGCAAGCAAAGTCAAGTATGAATGTCTTGTATGCCATGAAGTGTATAATGCGAGAGAATGTCCAAGATGTGGTTCTACAATGAAGCGTGCTATGTTTTAGATACTAATGTCTCAAACAGAATTATCATTAGACATAATTAGAAAAAAAGTTTTTTTCCACAATTCTATTGATGTGTGGATCTCTGCATGTGAAGAGAAAAATATAGATTGGTTTGACACTGAAAATTATAAAAAATTTATTTCGTATTTATTAAAAAACAATTTACATTTGAAAGCTTTCAATCTATGTGCACATGAGGCGGGCGCAACTGAGGAGAAAAAAACAAAATTTGCTGATCTTTTGGCTGAAACCAAAATCTCTGATCCAAATTCAGCAACCTATACCATCAAACTTAATGATAACACCATTAGTATTATAAGAAAATTTACGTTTGAAAATTGATTATCTTTTTAACTTTGGATTTACAATAGCATCAAGTGCATTGCCTATAAAGACAAAAGCAAGACCAGTTATTGCTATTAATAGACCTGGTGGAACTATCCACCACCAAAATCCTTGTGCTGCAGCACCATATGTATTTGCATCATGCAGTATTTGACCCCATGTTGGAAATGATGGATCACCTAATCCAAGAAAACTTAAACCTGCTTCGGTTGTAATTGCAGCTGGAACTGAGATTGCAATACTAGCAAATGCATATGGCAAAAGTTGTGGAATTATGTGCCTAAAAATGATTTTACTATCTTTTTGACCCATAATTTTTGCAGCTTCAACATACTGCCTGGTTTTTATCTGTAGTGACATACTTCTAGAAATTTTAGCAACACCAACCCAGCTAAATATCATCAAGAAGCCGATCATTAGAAAAATACTATTACTAATTGTCACTGCCAATATTATCAAAAACGGTAGTGCTGGCAATGCATAGATTACATCATTAAATCGCATCATACCCTCATCGATTTTTTTGCCTTTGTAGCCAGAATAAACACCATAGATTAATCCAACAACAACAGAACCTATTGCGACTGATACACCGATAAAGAGGGCAAGTGGAGTTCCCCAAAGTAGACCAACTGCAAGATCCCTTCGTAATTCATCAGTTCCCATCAATCCAAATGCTTTACCACCTAGAATAATTTTTGAATCGATAACTTTGCTTTGATCATACAGGCCATACATATTTACTATAAATGTATAATCTCCTCTCAGAACATTATTTTCAGTGGTGTCTGAAAAAATTACATCACTTACACTTTTATTAAAAACATTAAATTCAAAAATATCTGCATTCATCATAAGATTCTTTTTAATCATTTCATCAGTTGAAAAAATTCGTTGTTTGTAAGTAGTATAATCATCAGAGAAAGGTATTGATGTTGATAAGAGGTTTATTTCTATTCCATCAGGGCGAAGTATGCTAACTGAAATTAATTGTGAATCCCTGTACTCAGTTTCAAATTCATAGGCAAAATCATTTGGAAAATCATCAAATTCAAAATTGAAAAGAAATTGTTGTGACGTTAGATAGACATCATTTGAATTTGATTGAGTTATATCCGCTTTTATTATTTTATGTTCTGGAGTTTTTTCACCTGTAAAATAATTTACCCAAATTGGAATTGATGTTTTAGGATATGAAATCCATTTTTCTGGATTATTCCATTCCTGAAATGTTGATGCTGGAATAGTCATTACTGCAATAATAGATACTAGGATCAAACCAGCAATTATCAAAATTCCAATTATTCCTAGCGTATTTCTCATAAACTCGTGTTTGATATCTTCCGTAGAAACACTACTCATACTCCAGTCCTCACACGTGGATCAAAATATCCATAAAGTAGATCAGCCACAAAAATACTAATCAGAAATAAAACTGTCAATATGTAAGTTGAACCAATTATGACAGGAAGATCCATAACACTAATTGCCTCAAAATATAATCTTCCCATACCTGGCCAATCAAACACAGCTTCAGTGATAATAGCACCGCCTAGCGAACCTGATAGACTAAGTGCAAGAACAGTCACAATAGGAGGGGCAGCATTTTTTAGTGCATGCCTATAGATGATTTTCTTTTTATTAATTCCCATAGCTCTCTTTGCATTAATAAAATCCTCCTGCATTACTCCAACCATAAAGTTTCTCACTAAATATGCCCATGAACCAAATCCAATCAATACGATTGTGATAACAGGAAGAGCCATATGATACAAGAGTGATAAAATGTATCCCGGCTCATCAGGTTCTATAGTGGGCGTTGCTCTAGCTGGAAAGATTTGATATACAAATGCAAATGCAAATATCATGAGCATGCCAATCCACCATACAGGGAAACTACTACTAATGACTGCAAATGTAGATGTTAGTTTATCAGTTTTTGAGCCAATCTTACTACTTGACGCGGCGCCTAGAAATATTCCAATAATTGAAATGATGATAGTTGCAGTGGTAAATAATAAAACCGTCTTTGGAATTTTTTCAAGTAGAATATCTCCCACACTGGATGATCCAGAATCACTTGTAAGGAATGTAGCATTACCAAAATCTAACATCATAATTTTTAACATTGTGTAACCTATACGTTGGGGTGAATACCATGGCGTATCAAGACCTAGATTTTTAATTCGATCATCAATTTTTTGTTGAACAAACTCCTCAAATTCTTCTGGATTTGTAAAACTTTTTGCTATTGAAGGATTATCAGTAATTTCAGTGCGAACTTGAAATGTTACACTTTGCTTTAAAATTGTGTCCATGTTTGATCCAACAAGGGCAATTGTCAACAAAAGTGTCACCATAAGGACACCAAACATTGTAATTCCCCTCGTTACTAAATATCGCTTTAAACCCAACATGGAAAATGTCTATATTTCACTTATAACATATTTGGGCAATAATGGTACATTCGTAAAACAACTTAAAAACCCCATAATCTAATTGACAAAATGCAAGAATTTGCAAACCCACATTCACTGAGGAATGGAATTTTTGATCTATTATCATCAGTTAACATAGCAACTGAACAAAATATTGAGCTACTTGATTATACGGTTGATTTATTTAATAAGAATGGGCTTTCTAGCGACTATTACGGTTATCATAACATTGATCATGAATTAGAAGTTACATATGTAACATTAATGTCTGCTATTCACTCACTAAATCAGAAAAAGTTTGAATTAGACGATGTCAAATATTTATTTGCATCAGCACTTTTACATGACTTTGATCCTGATAAGGCAGCTGATAGACCACATGAAAAAAGCGTTATCAATTTTATCAACCAAAATAAAAAAATTCAACAATTATTAATAGATGCAGAAATTGATTCAAAACTTGTCTGTGCATTAATATCACGAACTGTATATCCTTGGTCCGGTAAAATTAAAACAGAAGCAGAACAAGTAATGAAAAATTATCTAATTTCATCATCACATACAAGAGGTAATGCTGAAAAGCAAGATCATTTCATGAATCTTGGACATTTTTTATCAATATCTGATCGAATTGGAGGTTATTCCTTAGGTGATTTTTCTAAAGCAATGGAAATGGCTAAAATGAATGCACATGCATCAGGATGGCATCCAGCATTGATTGTTAGAAGGGCTGTTTCATTCTTTGAAGATATGTTAAACAATGAATCAGATATGTGTGAGCAGGTTATTAATGGAATTCCAAAGCATATGCGAAAAAATTTTCTTGATAATATTGTAAGTTTCATGAAATTACGTCAAGAGGAAATTCAAATTTATAATAAATTTACTTACGAAGGACTAAAACTTGTACCAACGATTGAAAAAAACACAGATCACGATGAGTTTATTGACGCGTTATTAGAAATCTATAAAGAACTTCCTAAACCATTGCAATTCACACGTGAAGATTTTGTTGAATCAATTCATGATAAAGATACTATTCTTAACACGCTACGAATTGGTGATTCACGTGGACCAATAATTGGTTTTGCCAAAGGTGGTCCACTCGAGAAATATAATTTTCAACTAAAGATTAATGATGAAAACCATGGAAAAAATAATACTGCATTTTTAGAGCCACTTGCACTAAAGAACGGTTATTGGGGATTTCATGGTGGACGTGAAATTCGTCAGTTGTTTTTGATGCAGGTTCACGCACAGGGATTTCAATTCATGACAAGTTTTGCTATGCGTGATGTTATACAGTACAGAATAAACCAAAAGAAGGGTATTGAATTTGTCAAAAAGTTTGATCCAGAACGTTGGGATTACTACAGAGTGACACTTTAGCTGAGAATATCTATAAGTGTTTTCTATTATTATTGTGAATAATATATCTGACTTAATCGAGTCTGGGAAAAAATATCTAGATGATGAAAGTTATGATGATGCGCTTATTTGCTTTGAACAAGCATTGTCAATTGAACCAGCAAACCCAGATTTGTGGAATCTTAAGGGTATTGCGTTGCGTAGTTTGGGCAGATATGATGAGGCATCATTTTCATATAACAAATCATTGGAAATTGAACCGAGAGATAAAGAATCTTCTTAACTAAATTATATTTTTGAATATATGATGATAATGATTATATTGCTTCCAAAAATTTTGAAATCTACATGGCAAACCAACAGGAACTTCAAGAAATAGTTACTAAAATATTCAAACTAAATAAAAAAATTCGATTTGTTGCAGTTATTTCTGATAGCGGAAAAATATTCTTATCAATGATGAAAGAAGATAAACATTCATTATTAAAAAAAGAAAATGAAGAAAAATTTTGTAGAGATGTTGTAAAAAGAAAAAAAATGAGACAGGAATTTAACAAGTCACTTGGAAAAGTTAGATTTGTGAACGTTGAAAGAGAGAACATATCACAGATTGTTACGTATAATAAATCAAAATCAGTTTTTGTCACTATCGAGCCTGAATTAACTGTAAATATTAAATCATTATTGGTATCAAAAATTAAAAAAATCACTGTAAACCTTAATTGAGAAACTAAATCTAGTTAACTATGTCAATAAATAAAAAAATTTTAGTTGATGAAATGGATGATGGTATGGACGAAAAACTAGTATCAATGGGTTTTTCTGCATCAAGCGTTAAAAAATTACGCATTGAGGGCAAGAAACTTCACACTGATTATTCTATAATCAATTATGCTAAAGAGCATGATATGATATTAATAACTCGTGATACGGAAAGCGGTCAAGCATGTGAAGAAAATGGATTACCGTGCATTCTTTTAGATAATGATGAAATTTTTAAAATTGTTATAGAGAAATTAAAGCGGTTTTAGTATCCTAAATCTTTTATTGCCTTACCACTTTTTTATATTATGAAAGTTTGTGCTGGAAGAAAAACTGCATATCTTAATGGGATGTCATATGAAGAATGTAAGAGTTTAGCAGAAGAAATCACCAAAAAATTGAGCGTTGAGATTAGGCGGTCTGGTAAAATGACTTGGAAAGAATTAATTGAAAAAACAGATCATGATGAATTAGTCTATAAACTCACACTCAAATATTTACGTCGTGATGGATTTGATATTGGAAACTCAGAAACCCCTGAAATAAAATCAGTTAATTAAATTCACATTTATCGTTTGTAACATTACTAATTTTTCTTGCTAAAATAAATGGTGTTAAAAGTAATACTGGAATTGTTATTGCAATGAAAAAGGTTTGTAGTTCAGATATTGCAATTGTAAATGCAATAGCACTTGTTGCACCTACAAATAATGAAAGGAATGAACCAACACATGTTGGACATGCAATAAACAATCCGGTCGTTGCACCTATTCCCCCAAGCCCACCAGTTTTTTTAGATATTGAAATTGCATTTACTGCTAATGATGTGTTTGTTGCAACTAGATATGAAACCGTAATTTGTAAAACAAGGTTTATCGGAATAACTTGTATTCCAACATGCTCAGTCAGGTATGCAACAAATTTAGGCATATATCCTGGCGCACCGCAACATGGTGTAATATGTGCTGAAGGAATTGTTGCGCCATAGTGATATGAAAATATGACTTCTGGTTGGTAGACTAGAATCCCTGACGTCATTGAAAAAAATATTCCATATATAATAAATGTTAGAATGAATACTTTCTTTGCTTTGAAATTTATTGTAAGATTAGAAATTACGGTCAAAGGATTTTGTGATGTTTCTGCTGCTTTCCTCTTTTGATATTTTCGTAATCCTATACCAATTATACTAAATGCAGCAATAATCAATATATAAAAAACAATTGAAAGTCGCTCGATTGAATTTATTGCATCTGGTGTTAAACCGGGACTCTCAAGTCTTGAATAGATCAAGAATAAAATTCCAATAGCAACTAATCCTAAAGATATCAACTTCTTATCATTTTGACTACTTGATGTAGTCTTTGGTTCCATAGAAATTGTATTTCTACCTTCAATATTTATTTAATAACATATTATATGGTGATTAAGTTGAAAATTGATGAAATTCAAGATCCAGATTATGAGGTTGTAACAATCTCAAATCTAGGTTTTGTTGATCCATATGGTAATGAAGGATTAATCATATTAACAGCATCTGATAAAAAAGAGTCTTACATGCGTGCATTTTCAGGTGAAGTATCACGACACATTGCAAGTTTTCTTGACGGTGATCATGATTCAATTCCGACAATCTATAAAATGTTTGAGGATGTTTGTGAAGCAAATGGTTTGCTATTGGTAAAAGTGAAAATATATGAGAGTGGCGATGCACTTAGGGCAAATCTATATCTTACAGGAACAAAAGATTTGGTTCTAAGAAATTATCGTGCATCGGATGCAGTGACATTAGCTGTATACTATAACATACCAATACTAGTAAGAAAAAACATGTTACAAGATCCCATGGAAAAATCACCAGAATATTATAAAGCTAATTAACTAAGTGCAGAATTTTTATGTAATAATATCACTTAATCTATTTTCTTCTATAGCCCGTTTAATTTCGATAGCAATTCTTCGACCTACTCCAAATGTGGCACCATATTGATATTTTGTATATGGGCTTGTTGTGGCCACTATTGGATTTCCAGGAACTCTTAACGAGACGTCATATACAATCATCTCAAGATCTTTAGTGATTACACTTTGAAGCGAAAATGGTCCGATTATACCAGGCGCATACTCTTTTTTTACCGCACGGACAAATTTATCACCCATTTTGAAGACTTTTTCTAAAAGTGATTCTCTTATACTTGCTGGGGTATGACCAACTTCTATGTTTTGCAATTCTATATCCATTTCCAATTGCTGTTTTGCAGGTAGTGCATTGTAATCATGAATATTTGTCTGTAATCTTCTTTCTATTCCAATAAAATCAACCTGGTCTGAAATTGGAGTGTGAAAATAATTGAAATTTAGGTATGTTCCTATAGCAAGTTCTTCTATACTCGCTTTCTCTAAATCTTTTTTTGCAATGATACCTTTCTTAATTTTTTCTTCAGATTTTATTTTGTAATCAGAATATGACGTCACAGTAAAAAATGCACGCTCAAGACTTCTGTTCTTTTCCATGACTTTTACAATAGCTGGCCGATTGATAGATTTTGGATCTTTGAATATTCTTGGATACTTTATTCCGGCTTTTTTCAATAAATAATATTGATTCTTTTTGTTTTCACGCTCTTCCGCTTGGAATAATTTTCTATTACCGAAGATTGGAACTTTTAGTTTATTTTCTAATATATCGTATCCAAGATATGCAGTGAGTGAACGATGTGGCACGATCAATGTATCTGTATCTCTTAGTAATTTTTGATTTGTGGTACTAGCCATGTCCTTAAATTTATTAACAATTTTTATTTGATTAGCAATTCTGTTAAATCTTTGATAAGGGATTTCTCGTCCTTTTTGGCAAAAAACAATTGTTTCAAATTCTTCATCTTTTGCACCATCCATTATTTCTAATGCTGAATGGCTCCCTAAAACTCCAATTCTTGGATCTGTGTACACAGATGCAATTTTTTGCATTTCTGATCTTTTTATCATAGATATTATCTTTGAAATACGAAATTAAATGTTGAGTTAGTAGGTTTGTTTTTACATATGACTATCTTATAATTTTCTATGAGTGCAGAGATGATTTTAGTTGGAGTTATTTTATTTGGTGGCATGAGTGCTGCAGGTGTAAAAATTTGGTTAAATAAAAGAAAAGAAAGAGCTGAAGAAGAATCATTTGATGAAAACCATGCGTAATTTTTGATCTTCTTTTATATCATGTAGAAAGTGTAAAACAACATTATGAGGCTAGTAATTGGAATTACAGGTAGTACAGGTGTGATTTATGGGATTAGAATGTTAGAAGTTCTAAAGAAATTAAACATTGAGACTCATTTGATAATGTCTGAATGGGCAGAGAAATGTATTTCAATGGAAACAGATCATGATGTAGAATATGTAAAATCTCTTGCAGTTACAACTTCTAATGAAAATAATATGGCCGCAAGTGTTTCAAGTGGTACTCATAAGACCGATGGAATGATAGTGATTCCTTGCAGTATGAAGACATTATCCAGTATTGCAAATGGCTATGATGAAACATTAGTTGCAAGATCTGCAGGTGTTACATTAAAGGAGTCAAGAAGGTTAATTTTGGTAGCACGTGAAACACCACTTACTGCTATTAATTTAGAAAATATGCTAAAACTTGCAAGACTCGGAGTAATTATTTTACAACCAGTTACAGAATTTTATACAAATCCTAGATCCATAGATTCAATGGTAGATCATATAGTTGGAAAATGTCTAGATCAATTCAATATCGAGCATGATTTATTCACACGCTGGGGTTCAAAGTAAGCGAAAAAATTTACATTAGAAAAATATCATATATTCATTGACCAAAATAAC
>CAYVWD010000026.1:0-10280 GCA_964455405.1 uncultured Candidatus Nitrosopelagicus sp.
GCCGAACGGTATTGTATTCCAATATCTGGACCTTGTCTGTTAGGTGTAGTTGGATTGTGATTCTCGAAGAAAATTTTGAGTAGATCTTTGTAGGATATTTCATCTGGCTCATATTCAATCTCAATTGCTTCAGCATGACCAGTCCTATCTGTGCAGACTTGTTCGTATGTTGGGTTTTCTAAATGTCCGCCTGTGTAACCGACCTGTGTTGATTTTACACCAGATGTTTTGCTAAATATTTCTTCGACATGCCAAAAACATCCAGCTGCAAATGTTGCTTTTTTCATAATTCTATTAGTTTTTTTGTTTTTAAAAACCACACGATAATGGTTGATCAGGTTTTAAAATTTCACGTATAACAACTGTTGCATATGAACCACGAGGTAATTGGAATTCAACTATATCATTTGATACATGGAAATTATCACATTGTATTGATGAGTTTCTAAATCCACCCTCTACTGATATCTCTTGGAAATCCTTTATCAAGAATTCTATTGGTGAAACTTCTTCTTCTTCCAAAATCTTTTGGATATAGTAATCAAATCTTGTTTTATTGAAATATGAATGACCGACTAATGGAATTGTTAACCTTTGATCAGGTTCATTCTGAAATTTACCTAGTTTACCAGTACTACCATAGCAAACGTCATTCTCTTTTGGAAGAAACAAATCTTCCTCATATTCAAAAGCCATACTAAGTGTCTTATTGAAAATATAGGACTGATACGCTTGAATGTAAAAGCGTCGCATTTGTAATGGTATTTCACGTATTGCAGTTTTCTGATCATTTGATTTAGCAAGGCTTTTGAGAATTCCTATTTCGATATCCATAGATTTAGGAATATGATCAATTATTTCTAACTCTGATTTACGGTCTGCAATTAATTTTCTATACTGATTATTCTCTTCTGAATCATATTTTGATGAATAATTTAGTAGAAAATCAATTGCTTTCTGATAATTTTTCTGTACTATTGCCTTTCCAACTAGATGTGTTATTGGACGCTTTGAACCAAATCTCTGATATCCAAAGAAATTTAAAATTTTATCAAACTCATTAAACTCTGAAATCTGACTTGTTGAGTCAGAAATTTTTATTTTGAATTTATTTCCTAGCATATCCTGTTTAGCAATTGGTTTTTTGGAAAATCCAATTCGTTTTAAGAAATATTTTTTACCTTCAATTTTTTCTAATGACCTTGTCATGGTTTTTGCCTGAACAAACTGTTCAGTCAATGCATTCGAATCCTTTAGACCAAGTGAGCGTAAAACTAATCCAAATCTTTTTTCGACATCATGTAACACATGGTTTGTATCAATTCCATTTTTTCGAAGATTGTATACTGCAAAACCTGTTTCTTCTGAAATTGTATTTAATGCCTTATCAGATATTATTTCACTTACTTCAAAGTCTTCATTATTTTGTTTGATTTTACCGTTGGTGCCTGAGAATTTGGTTGAATAGACATTCAAACCTAATTCTGAATCAATTACTGGTATCACGATTCTATAATAACATCCACATATTGTGAGACAGTTACCTCATTGTTTCCTATACCAAGTAATACTTTGTAATTACCTGCAAGTGATGTTTGACTGGCATGGATAGTTAATGAAACGTCCTCAGAATTTCCTTGTGGAGAATTTCGTGATGAGGAGATCAAAAGATCAGAAAAGTTTGTTGTAGAAGATGCAGTGTGTGATGTTTTTATCTCACTGTTTATGGAGTCTGAAATATCGTTATATGTAATTGTTAGAGTAATTTTGCCTGATTCGCCTTTTTTGAGCGCTAAAGTTTGCTTATCAGTGCTTATAGCAAATGGTAGTGATTTTGTTGTATCTATAACTCCAATATTGTTTTCAGCCCATTCTGTGAACCAAATTGCACCGTCTGTAGTGTCAAAACCAAATATTTGTGCAACACCACAATTTGCATTTGATTCTAAATCACAGTCAGCCCAATTAGGATTCTTTGATGGAATCATATATTCAACCAATGACTCGCTCTTTACATCAAGAACCGCAATCTGATTTGAAGTCTGTTCATTAAAAACAAGATTACCAAGATTGTCAGTATCAATCCAGTATGGCCTAGAGACTGGAGATTTTATCACACCGGTATTATTTCCGTATGTGGAAAGTGGTGGTATTGTTGTTATGTATTTAGTAAACTCTTCAGTAGTAGGGTTAAATCTAAAGAAGAAACTACTGGATGTATCAACAATCCAAACATCTCCGTTTTGATCAATTGACAGACCATTTGCAGTATTAAGATCATTTGGAAAATTAAAAACTTCAATATATTTCTCTAAAGTAGATTCAGTATCATCGTCTGAAACTTCACTCTGATAATCTTCAAGATTCATTTTAACAAGAAATCCAGTTGTATCTACAACCCAATTAGTATACCATAAATTATTGTTGGAATCGATTTCCATATCACCTGTAAATGCTTCTGGTATTGGATTCAATATGCTCATGTATGTTATACCATCCATATTTTGTGCCAAATCAAATATTGTGATTTTCCCACCAGTAAAATCATTCACAAAAACATTGGAACCGTCAATTTCTAATTTCTGTGGTAATGAACCTGACTGGGCTGCTGGATATGACATTCCATCATAAGTCTCGGTAATTGTATTAAACTTCCAAATTGAATCATATGTTGCATCAGTATACCATAACGTGCCATCAGGTGAGTAATCTATTCCCCAAGACATTGTTCTTCCCTGTTCTGGCCAAAAGGTGTTATCAAATTCTGTAAATTGTTCAGATGAAGGATTAAATTTTGCAATGTTTCCTGTGTTACTTTGCACAAACCAAACATTTCCATCTGGTGTTATTTTGATTGCAAGTGGTTGTGTACATAAAGTAGGAATTTTATACTCAGTGACATATGTGTTTGATTTTGCGTCTTCAACGCCACAAAATGTAGCACGTTGATCGTCAGGAAAATTATCCATAGGCGTTCCAGTCTTTGTAAAGCCCTCCATCATATCAGCAGTTTCAAGCTCTTCCTCAGACATGGTAGGATTTGGTGGTGGTAATGCAAACAGGATGGTAGACGTGAGAAGAATTCCTCCGAAAAAAACTACTACAAATATTGCTTTTTTATTAACAGCCAATGATTATTTCAAATTCTAGGCTTGTTATATTTTATTCCAACGTTTTACAATAGTTTTAATTCACCAGTAATCTTATCGATCTTTTCCTCTGGTGCAGGACCTAATGAGATGCACGTTGTAGTCCCTGGTGCAATCTGTGTATGCCCAGCATCTGTTACTTCAGACCAAGGAATGCCTAACTCAATTGCACCTCTCTTTACTTCCTCTAATTCTTTAAGACTGGAAACCTTAACGACAACATTTTCTTGACCGTTCCACCATTGTTCAAACCAGACGGAGTTTGATTTTCTAACATGTTCTGCACCGAGTACACATGCATGACCAACCTGTGCGGCAATCTTACCTTTACCCATATCTAGATCAGTTCTAACAACTATAACCTGTTTAATGTCAGACATGGTTATACGTAAAAATTGGTTGTGATAAACTTTACAATCTAAATGTGTAAGTTGGATTAAATAGTAATCATGTTTTGATAGCATTAATGTATGATGTCATAATTGCTGGAGGAAGTATAGCAGGCTTATTATCTGCTCGCGAAATTGCTAAAGAAGGGCATTCAGTTCTGGTTTTAGAAGAGGGATTTGAAGTTGGAACCCCAGAGCATTGTGGTGGGTTAGTAAGTAAGAGAGCTCTAAATGAATTGGGTATAGAACCCTCTACAAAGTCATTTGAAAGTAAAATAAAATCTGCAAGAATCTTCTCCCCTAATGGACAACATTTTGAGATTGATTCAAGAAGTCAAGATATTGTAGTCATTAACAGACGTGAATTAGACAAACAAGCTGCACGACAAGCAAGAGACTATGGCGCAGAAATTATTGTTAAGACAAGCTTTCAACAAAAAACTTCTAATGGTGTACAAACATCAAACGGTGAGATTAATTGTAAATATTTTATTGATTGCCGTGGTGTATCTGCACTAGTAAACAAAGATAGAGATGGAATCTATCTTACTGCACAGTATGAAGTCTATGCAGATTGGATTAATGATGGTGTAATTGAAGTTTTTTTCAATCAAGAAAAATATCCGGGATTTTTTGCCTGGGTAATTCCATCTGGTAATGGTGTTGGAAAGGTTGGTGTATCTGGAAATGGTATCAATACATTAACATCAATTCAAGATTTTTTAGAAAAAAAAGGAAATTTTTCAGTTATTAGAAAAATCTATGCACCTATCTGGATCAAAGGTCCAATCAAGAAATTTGTTGATAATAACACAATAATCGTGGGTGATGCAGCTGGACAATCAAAACCAACTACAGCTGGTGGAATTTTTTCCTGTGGAATGGCGGGAATTATGGCTGGTCAGGCTGTTTCTATGGCACTACAAACAAATGATTCTTCAAAACTAGAAAACTATGAACGGTTTTGGAGAGAAAGATTTGGAAGTGAGTTTGAAAAACAATCCATAGCCAGAAAAATTCTTTCACGTGTTGATAACCAAACTATCAACAAACTTTTTGATTCAATAACACCGGATATAATAGATGAGATATCAATGAAGGAAGATTTTGATTTTCATGCTAGTTCCATTGTAAAACTGTTAGGAATTAAAGGCACGATTAATACTGCACAACTATTGATTGGTGGAGAATTAAAAAAATTAATTTCTCACAAGCCTGCAAATTCAAGGAAGGTATAAATTCCTAGTAGCGGGCAAAAATAATATGTCGTCTAATATAGAATTACCAATTTGTAGTGGCTGTAATAGACATATTATGCCTAATGATAAATCTGTAAAATTTAATTGCCCAGAATGTGGCGCAGTATTACTGTGGAGATGTCAAAGTTGTAGAGAATCTGCAACTAAATACACGTGTAACTCATGTAACTTCACGGGGCCTTAAGATGGCTAGATTACTCTTAGTTGTAAAAATACTCCCAACTGGTACTGAGATAAATTTGGATGAACTGGCTGAACGAATAAAACAGAATCTAAAAGACCGTATAGAACTAAAACAATTTGAGAAAGAACCATTGGCGTTTGGGCTCGAATTCATTAAAGCCCAATTCATTTTAGATGATGCTGCAGGGCAAATGGACTCACTAGAAAATTCTGTAAAGTCTGTTGAAGGTGTAAGTGAATTTGAAGTTTTGAATATGAGTAGAATGTCTGTGGATATGAAATAGGTGTAACACTTGACTAGAACTAACGATCCTCTACAGATGCGCGTTGAAGAAGCAAAACAAAGAGACATAGGTAAAAAACGGGCTAGAATCGGACCTGATGCAATGGACTATCTTAAAGTTTCACCTGGGGATGTTATAGAGATTAGTGGAAAAAAATCAACATGTGTAATTGTTTGGCCTTCTGATGAGGATGAAAAATACCCAGATACTATAAGGATCGATGGTCAAACAAGACAGAATGTTGATGTTGGATTAAATGATGTGGTAGAGATTAAAAAAATAGTAACAAAACCAGGTAAATCTATTACTCTAATGCCGGTGAATGATACAGTTACTGTTGATAAGGAGTTCTCTGATTTTGTAAAAAATAGACTTAAAGGATTACCACTAAGTCATGGAGATGAAATTTCTGTAATGATTTTAGGAAACGCAATGAATTTTAAGATTAGTAAGATATCTCCAAAAGGCGTTGTAAGAATTGAGCGAGGAACAACATTAACAATTCTTTCAGAAAAATCTGATGATAAGAAATTTAGAATTACATATGAAGAAGTCGGTGGATTACGATCTGAAATTAAAATAATGCGTGAGATTGTAGAGTTACCATTACGTCATCCAGAACTATTTGTTAGGCTAGGAATTGAGCCACACAGTGGTGTCCTGTTATATGGACCTCCTGGATGTGGAAAAACACTCCTTGCCAAAGTTTTAGCTAGCGAGTCCGATGCCAACATGTTTTCAATTAACGGTCCAGAAATAATGAACAAGTATTATGGTGAAACATAAGCAAAATTAAGAGATATTTTCAAAGAGGCAAAAGAAAACTCACCCAGTATTATATTCATTGATGAGATTGATGCCATAGCACCAAAGAGAGAAGAGGCATATGGTGATGTTGAGAAGCGAGTTGTTGCACAGCTTCTTGCGTTAATGGATGGTCTAACAGAAAGAGGAAATGTTATAGTGCTAGGTGCAACGAATCGCCCTGACAGTGTTGATCCTGCACTACGAAGACCTGGAAGATTTGATAGAGAGATGGAAATCTCAGTACCAAATGCTGATGGTAGATTGGAGGTGATGGAAATACACACCAGAGGAATGCCAATATCTAAAGATGTTAATCTGAAAGTGTTATCATCAGAATTAAGCGGGTACACCGGTGCTGACATGAAATCATTATGTAGAGAAGCTGCAATGAGATCAATCAGAAGATATCTTCCAGAGATTGATTTGGAGACAGAGAAAATCCCAGCAAAAATTTTACATTCAATGGAAGTAAAATTAGTTGACTTTTATGATGCAATGCGTGAGGTGGTTCCCACTGCAATGCGAGAATTCTACGTTGAACGCTCAAAGGTTTACTGGGATGATGTGGGAGGCTTAGAAAATGCTAAAAAAATACTAGAGGAAAACCTAATAATTGCAATGCTCGATCCGGAAAAATTTTCTAAGATGGGAATTAAGCCGCCAAAAGGTGCATTACTATATGGACCACCCGGATGTGGAAAAACACTCCTTGCAAGAGCACTTGCAACCGAAAGTAGTGGTAACATGATTCTTGTTAGAGGTTCAGAAATTTTGTCAAAATGGGTTGGTGAATCTGAAAAAGCCATAAGGGAAATATTCCGATAGGCAAAATCATCATCGCCATGTGTGATCATATTTGATGAACTTGATTCATTAGCAAAATTCAAATCGAGTGAAGATAGTGGTCCTGGAGAAACAGTTCTTAGTCAATTATTAACTGAAATGGAAGATGGATTAGCATCAAGAGTGGTGGTCATAGGAATTTCAAATAGGCCTGATATGATTGATGGTTCTATACTAAGAACCGGCAGACTTGATCTTAGAATTTTTATTCAACCTCCTGATGAAAGAGGAAGGTTTGATATAATTAAAATACTAACTGACAGTATGCCGTTATCTTCAGATGTGAATTTGAATGAGATTGCACTTGCAACACAAAATTACTCTGGTGCAGATCTTGCTGCATTGTGTAGAGAAGCTGCAGTTAATGCAATGCAAAATAATGCAAATGCTATATCGAGTACTGATTTCGCTGCAGGGTTAAAACAAATCAAACCTTCAATAACAAATGAGGTTGAAGCTTGGTACGAAAAAATTAAAGATGGTGTGTCGAACGTAATTCCAAACGAAGCAGACAGGATGTTCTACGGTTAAAATGACTGTATTGCTTAAAAATAAGATACTTGAAAAAATTCAACAGAGTGAAGGGATAACTGATCAACAATTATTTAAGATGCTATCTAAAGATAGTCCTATTTTGGAAAATGAGTTTAACAAAATTTTGCTTGACTTGGAAATCAAAGGACTGATTTCAGTTTCATGGCAAACGAAAAATATCAAGAGAATTGAATTTGTTACAATTGATAATGAAGATGATAGTTATGATGAACAGATTAAAGAAACTGAAAATAATGATTATGAAGCCAGCTTTCCAAATGCTGACTAATTATATTCTAAAATGAAATGCTGCATCTAATGCAACTGCTAGAAAAATGATGGTTAGATATGGTGCAGTTACCTTGTATGCTTTCCACGCAAATTCTGAGGTAGGTAATTTTGTTAATTTATAGTGATAAACTAACATTAGACCTCCTGCTGCGGCAGCAATAATTGTATAAACAATTCCCATACCAAATGCATAAAGCATTAATGAGTATGGAAGTAAAATTAATGTGTTAACTAAAATATATTTTGAGGTTTTTTGCATTCCAATAAGAACCGGAAGCATTGGAACATTTGCCTCACTATACTCATCTTTCATTTTCATTGCTAAACACCAAAAGTGTGATGGAGTCCACACAAATACCAAAAATCCAACTAAGAATCCAAGTATATCCATGGATCCGGTTGCCGCAGACCATCCTGCCATTGCTGCAGCACTACCAGCAAATCCACCGATTACAATATTTGATGAGTTAAGCCGTTTCAGCCATACCGTGTAGATTATCACATAGAAGAAAATTCCTAATGCAATGAAAAATGCAGAGATAAAATTTAGTGCAAGTGCACCGTAGATAACGGATATCACGCTTACTGCTAATCCATAAACCAATACATGATTTGGTTTTATACGTCCAGATGGAATTGGTCTAGTACTGGTTCGTTTCATCAATGGATCAATATCACGATCATAGTAGTGATTTAGTGCACTTGATCCTGCAGATGCCAATGCACCTGCGATTATAATATGGATTAGACCAAAGTTATCTAATTCAGGACCGATTAATTTACTTGCAGCATACATAGAAGTTACCGCAGTTATTACTAATAGAATTACGATTCTAGGCTTTGAAATTTCTACTATTTCTTTGATACCCAATATTTTCCATCATTGAACCATTGTATTAATTCCCTTCTAATTGCGATCTAAGTCATTTCACAAAGATAAAATATTCGGGTGGAGGCATCAAAGCAAATTGAGTAATTGGGAACTAATTATGCCTGGTGGTGGTTTGACAGCTATTGGACTTGCAGGCTTAGTTACATCGTATTCTGGTTTGGCACATACATTCGTTGATGGTATGCATGCACTGACTGGACTACTTACTATGATCGGTCTCATTATTCTTGCACAAGGAATTTTAGATGGGGGTGGTGTTTCTACAACAAACAGAACCAAAGCTGTTGTCTTGGTAATCATTTCCATTTGTCTAGGATTTGGTACATTTGCATTAGTGTTTACAGAGAATTCTACTGTATCAGTATTTTACGCAATATTGGTAATGATAGCAATTCCAGCAATTGTCATATCATACTTTGCTATGAAGATCCCACAATATGCAAAACCTGTCGGCGTAATATTCATTTTAGCATTTGGTACTGCAATTGGGCTATACGTTGCATTTGGATTTGTTGGTCCTGATGGATATCTTGTTGCAAGCCAGATCGAAGAGGTGCCAGAGATGGTTGAAGAGATTATGCCAACTGGACCTGTATTTGGAATTTCAATTCTAGCTGGCTCAGCTGAACAAGGAAACCCTGACTATGAACCAGATGAAGCATTTGTTCCACAGGGTCATACCATTGAGTGGGTGAACAATGATGAGATGTCACACACTGTAACAAGTTCAATCGACTTTGGAGAGACATTTGATTCTGGTCTGTTAAATGCAGGAGATGTATTCACACTTGACAGCAATAAACTTGATTTGGGCTCATACGAATACTTGTGCATTGTCCATCCATGGATGATATCAACAATTGTTATAGATGAGCCTGTTGAGTAATAATGTGAAAGAAGTAATTCTAAATCAGGAACAGATTGATTTACTTAGAGATCATGCTATAAAATGTGGTTTAAATGAATCATGTGCGATGCTACTTGGTATACATAATGAACAGCAGTGGAATGTTAAAGAAGTTTTTCTAACACGTAATGCAGATGGAGACTCGAAAATAACTTTTACAATCCCACCAGAAGAACTTCTGTATGGATATAAACTTGCAGACGAAAAACATTTAGAATTAGTTGGTATTTTTCATTCTCACCCAGACTCAATTGCTACACCATCGAACACTGATAAAAAATTCATGAAATTGAATGGTGATATTCCATGGATTATTTTTTCTGGAATAAACACAGATTTCAAGGCATACATACTAGATGAAGATATAGAAGAGATTCCAATTAAAATTAAGGAACGACATTTTTTCCAATAATTTATAACAGCTTGCTTGAATTAAATAGAACTCATTTTTAGATATAATATGGATATACATGTTTACGACACTTATGTTAAAGCCAAAGATGGTCATACAATGCACTTCGATGTTATCACCGATAAGCAAGATCATGACCAAGCAATTGCATTTGCAAAAGAATGGCTAGCAACTGTTGGTGAAGAAGGTGCAGTCGTAACAGGAGAGGAATGCCAATTCTGTCACACCCAAGGCGCCCCAGAGCCAGTAGAAAATGAGATTAAAGAAAAAGGCTATTTCATCCAAAAAATGGAAGGCTGTTAATTCTATAATCTTTTTTTATTTTATTTT
>CAYVWD010000027.1:0-6407 GCA_964455405.1 uncultured Candidatus Nitrosopelagicus sp.
ATGACTTTGGCTTTAATGCTAGATCTATTGTCAGAATCTCAATCTACCTTTGCGGAAAATATCAACAATTTACCACAATCTTTTACCACTAAAACAAAAATCAAATGTTCAAAAGATGAATCCAATCAAGTCATTGAACATCTTTTGAGTGAATTTCCTGACGCTGACACCACAGATGGAATGAAAATAGTAATTGATGAAAAAAATTGGATTATGGTAAGACCAAGTGGTACAGAACCTATAATTAGAATTTATGCTGAATCTGATTCACAGAAAAACCTTGATGATTTGTTATCCATTTATCTTGAAAAAATTAAATCAGTTTTAGCCCGATAACACTTTTAAGACCTTTTAAAGGCAGTTTTAAAATGAAGATGATCCCAATGGGTGATAACAATGGCTAAAGCATATTATGTAAAATTTGAAACTCCAGACGATTTAGTTAATCCAATATTGGAGGCAGTAAGAGTTGCATCTCAGACTGGTAAAGTTAGAAAAGGAACCAACGAAGCAACAAAAGCTATAGAAAGAGGAATTAGTAAATTAATTGTCATCGCAGAAGACGTTGAACCACCTGAAGTTGTTGCACATCTTCCACTGATTTGTGAAGAGCAAAATACAGCATATGCATTTGTTCCAAATAAACAAGAGCTAGGTAAAGCACTTGGAATTGAAGTTACATCAGCTGCCGCTGCAATATTAGATGCTGGTGATGCACAACATATTATAGACGAAGTAGTTGCATCAATGGCTAAAATCAAAGGTGGTAATACTGAATAATGAGTCAGCAACAACCGAATACAGAATTAACACCATCTCAAGTTATTCAAATAGTTGGTAGAACAGGAATAGCTGGAGAAGTAATTCAAGTCAGAGTTAAAGTTTTAGAAGGTAAAGATAAAGGAAGAGTTCTTACAAGAAATGTAAAAGGTTCTGTAAGAATGTCCGAAATTATTATACTAAGAGAAACAGAACGTGAAGCAAAAAAAATACACAGGTGATTGAATGAGTCTTTTACTAAAGTCATGTAATTTTTGCGATGAACCTGTTGCAAAAGGTACTGGTACAATGCTTGCATTGAATAATGGTACTGTCTTGTGGTTCTGTTCATCAAAATGTAAAAAGAATATGATGGTTCTAAAAAGAGATCCAAGAAAACTGAAATGGACGAAAAAATACGTTAAGGGCGGAATTAAAGTCAAGAAGTAAATAGACTGAACAAACATTATTTATTGTAAAACCGGATGGAGTAAGAAGGCAGCTTGTTGGAGATATTCTTGCCAGATTTGAGCGTCGAGGTTTTACTATACAAAAATTAAAGATGTTTACCTTCACAAAAGAATTGGCATCTGAATTTTATTCTATACACAAAGATAAACCATTTTTTGAAGAATTATTATCATACATAACATCTGGTCCAGTTGTTGTAGCTGTAATCGAGGGAAATAATGCTGTTACAACAACAAGACAGATGGTAGGCGCAACTAAATCATTTGAAGCAGAACCAGGTTCAATAAGAGGTGATTTTGGATTAGGTTTTACTGAAAATATAATTCACGCATCAGATTCCATCGAAAGTTTTGAAAAGGAAGTGAACGTAGTATTCTAGTGATTAAAGTTGCACATAAGACAACCTATTGTGGCCGTATTAGGTCATGTTGATTCAGGAAAAACCTCAATACTAGATAAAATTCGTGGTACTGGCGTTCAAGGTAGAGAAGCTGGTGGTATCACACAACATATTGGTGCAAGTTTCTTACCTGACGAAACAATACAAAAAATATGCGGCTCATTATATGAAAAATTAGGAAAGGCTGAAACAAAGATTCCAGGCATACTTGTGATTGATACACCTGGACATGAAGTTTTTACAAATCTACGAGCAAGAGGTGGTTCAGCTGCAGATATTGCAATATTGGTTGTTGATATTAACAGAGGATTTCAGCCTCAAACAAATGAAAGTCTAAAAATTCTTGAAAGTCGTAAGGTTCCATTTGTTGTTGCATTAAACAAAGTTGATATGATATCAGGATGGCAAAAATCAGATATACCATATGTTTCCCAGGCAATTAAAAAACAGATAACTCCTGTTCAGACCACAATTGACGAACAAATCTATAATGTTGTTGGTGCATTATCTATTCTTGGTTATGAATCTGAGGCTTTTTACCGAGTAAAAGATTTCAAAAAAGAAATATCAATTGTACCAGTTAGTGCACGCTCAGGAGTTGGAATCCCAGAATTACTTGCAGTTCTAGTTGGTCTTACTCAACAATTTTTGCAGAAAAAACTTGATCAAAAAGAAAAATCTACCCGTGGCATTGTCTTGGAAGTAAATGATGAGGTGGGTCTTGGTCCTACAGCAAACATGATTCTAATTGATGGGCATTTAACAAAAGAGGATAATTTAGTCTTCGCAAAAAGAGATTCTGTAATAATCACCAAGCCAAAAGCCATGTTATTACCAAAACCATTAGACGAAATGCGTGATCCACGTGATAAATTCAAACCAATTGATGAAGTTAATGCAGCTGCAGGCATCAAAATTGCATCACCAGATCTTGATGGTGTTTTACCTGGGAGTGCAGTTTATGCTTCATCAAACTTGGAACAGGCAAAAGATTTGAAAAAATCACTCGAGTCCGAAATGAAATCAGTCTTCATAGATACAGAGACAACTGGATTAATAATAAAATGTGATACAATTGGTTCTCTTGAGGCCATTACTGAAATGTTAAGAAGACAACAAATCCCAATTTCAAAAGCTGACATTGGTCCAGTTACACGGAGAGATGTAATGGAGGCAAAAGCCATAAAAGAAAAAGATAGGCATCTTGGCGTAGTATTATCATTTAATGTAAAAATTTTTCCAGATGCACAGATAGAATCAGACGAAAGTCATATCAGAATATTTGAAGATAAAGTAATCTATAGTTTAATTGATAATTACTCATTATGGGTAGACGAAGATAGTGCGGATCTTGAAAATTCAATCTTTAATGAATTCACTCCACTATGTAAATTTACATTTCTAAAGGGATATGCATTTAGAAATAGTAATCCAGCAGTTTTTGGAATAAGAGTTAACGTTGGAAAACTACGTCAAAAGATTACCTTTATGAATAAAACAGGTAAAAAGATTGGTACTATACACTCTCTTGAAAATGAAGGTAAGACTGTTAATATTGTAAAAACCAATGAGGAAGTAGCATGTTCTGTTCAAAACGTAACAATTGGAAGACAGATTTTTGAAGAAGATGAATTTTATACACTTCCTACACCACATGAAGCAAAAAATCTACTAAAAAAATACGCACACAAACTTAGTTCTGCAGAACTACAAATATTGAATGAAATAGTTGAAATTCAGAGAAGAATTAATCCTGTTTATGGCTACTAGTTAGAAAGAAACTTCTTACAAATCATATGAATGCCCGGTTCTCCAATAGCACCAATCATTTGTTGGACAACTTGTCCATTCTTGAACATAATAAATGTTGGAATTGACTGAACATTAAATTTCGACGCAACATCTTGAGAGTTATCTACGTTTATTCTAGCAAATCTAACATGATTGTATTTTCTTGCCATTCTAGAAAAAATAGGATGCATTGATTTGCATGGACCACACCATTCAGCCGAAAAATCAACTAATAATAAATTATTTTGAAACATAGCATCATGAAAATTTGATGAGTCTAACTCCATAACAGGTAATTGTTCTCTAATCTCCTTTTCTTGTTGATTTTTCAATAATTCATCTAATTGCTTTTTCTTGATACGGTCTAATTCATCATCTTGCATATTTTACGTCTAAAAAATGATTATTTATTCATATTACAAATCTAAAAGATATCGCAGTTTGATTTTTTCTCCTTGTTGAATATCCATTTCATGGAATGTGGGAGATTTTATTTCAACTTTGAATTTATGTTTACTAATATCAATACCCTCACCAAAAATGTCTGCTTTAATTTTATAACCATCATTTTTTTCAATTTTTACTAATATTTTTTTTATGGCAAAACCATCAGTAATTGTCAAAATGATAATCTCTTCGAGCCAATTATAGAGCAAATATCGAAGATCTTTTCCTGTTACAGTGATAGAGCGTTTATCTCTTTCATCAATTTTTGAAGAGTCAATAATAGTTTCTACTACAGACATACCAGCAACCTCAAATGCATTTTTTAAGTTAGGAGCAATAACCTCAATTATTGCATCTGTTGAGTGTTCAAGATGCCTATAACTCATTTTCTTTTTTTACAACTTGTATTATTAATTAGTTCTAATAGGAAAGTCTAAATGCATTAATTCGATTTTTTCTGTGAATGGATCTTCCTAGAGGAATGAAGGATTTTGAGAATAGTGAATTTTCAAAAATTGAATTTGTGAGAGAAAAGTTTCTAGAAACATCAGAAATATTTGGTTTTAAATTAATGGAACCATCCCCTATTGAATCACTCACTACACTAGAGGCAAAAAGTGGAGAATCAATCAAGGATGATATCTATTTTTTCAACGATAAAGGTGAAAGAGAAATTGCATTAAGATTTGATTTCACGGTCGGTCTTGCTCGTTTTGCAGTTCCTCAGAAATCCATGAAACTTCCTTCAAAGGTTTCTGCTTATGGTGGAGTTGGGAGATATGACGAACCACAAAAAGGAAGGTACAGATTTTTTCATCAGTGGGATATTGAAATCTTTGGAAAACCAAATCTTGAGTATGATGCGGAAATAATTGAATTCACATCACAATTTTTCTCTAAACTTGACTTACAAAATATTGTTATTGATATATCACATAGAGGGTTAGTTCAATCTTATATTAACAAAATTTTTGAATCTAATGACTTGCAAATTGTTTCTGACATGTTAAGAGCAGTTGATAAGATTCAGAAAAAATCAAAGCAAGATATAATTTCTGAGTATGAGAAGAAGGGCTATTCAACTGAAAAATTAGAAAAAATGATTGCATTTTCTGAAATACATGGTACACCTGATGATATTGTAAAAAAAATCGATGTCAACTCACTTGATAGTTGGAATGAAATCACAAGAATTTATGATTCGTTAAAGAATCGTAATATTTCCAACATAAGAATCAATTTAGGAATCGTTCGTGGATTGGACTATTGCTCTGGAATTGTTTTTGAGGCATTTGATACGACATTTGAGATAGGCGCTCTGGTAGGCGGTGGAAGGTATGATAGTTTGCCCGAAGCATTTGGTAGAACTGATTTTGGTGCAACAGGTGTTGCGGGTGGAGTTGAAAGAATAATTCTGGCATTAGAAAACCAAAGTTCTAAATTTAAAGAAACAGACAAACGAGTTTCTATTTTATATGTTAATGAGCAAATGAAAAATCATGCAATTAAAATTGCTTCATCATTACGTGATAATGGACTGTTTGTAGATATTGATCTTAATGATAAACCACTAAAGAAACAGATGGAGCAGTCTGTTAACTCAAAATTTGCAGTAATAGTTGCACCAAATGAATTCTCTGACGGTTTTATTGTTCTACGTAATATGGTAGATAGATCAGAAAAACAAGTAAAACTAGAAGACTTGTCTTCAGAACTTAGTTAATGAATGCTCTTGTTAGCATCATTATTTCTGGACCGTTTGTAAGTGAACCTACAACCATAGATTTACTGTTTGCCAGTATTCCTGATGATAAAAATGGGAGTCCTCCATTGATAGTCGCAGGTTCAATGTTTACTCTTAAAATATTTTTGATGATTTTGACATCCTCCTCATCAGTTTCTGGATGAACTACACCACCTGTTGGTGATGTTGCCATTACAGCACCAACTTGATGAAATCCGGCAATCTTCTTTTGTATTACTTCAATATCCAGTACGTCTGAAATTCTATTTAGTGATTCTTTAGGTAGACTAGGAGAAATAATTCCACCAATGTCATTAACACTCATCATATTTCCTAACGCATTATGTTTAACATCTAAAATTTCAACATTAAGATCAGTTTTCTTTTTTAACCTATTTACTTCATCTAAAGAAGCTGTTCTAGGCAAAAGAATTCCATGATTGTTAGCAACCATTAATATTCCTAATAAGCTGGTATTTGCCACTGATGTTATAATTACATCAGTTTGAAGATATTCTGACAGCCTTTTTGATTTTGCACTGGTAAATCCATGAGGTAGGAAAATAAAATTATCATTTACTTTGGCATAAATCCCTATATTCGGCCCATTGTAAATACTATATTTGAAAATATCCAATAAATAATCAATATTTCAAAAAGATATGAACGTAAGGCAACATTTTGAAAAACAGCGTTATATCATTGAAAATATTTGCTGTAGATCGTTTAGTTTTAACTAATTATGTTTAGGTTTAAATAATATTCAAAGGAGATTTGTTTATGCCAATATTAGAA
>CAYVWD010000028.1:0-6361 GCA_964455405.1 uncultured Candidatus Nitrosopelagicus sp.
CAGATGATTTTACGAGTTTGCCATCTGCATCTTCCAATTCAAATTTTGGAACTGTCTCCCCCTCGCTAATCATAATTAGATTCATTTTCAGCCCACATTAAATATTATTCAAATTCGTGTTGACTAGTATGTTTTATATGGATACAAAATTCGCATCTGAAATATGGTAAATCCGAGAGCATGGCTTGCTGAAGCAATTGCAACTTTTGGTCTCGTATTTTTTGGTCCATTATCTGTCATACTAGCTGTAGTGGCATTTGGAGATGGATTATCCATTGAGGCAATCATAATGATCTCACTTGGGCATGGTGCAATTATTGCATTAATGGTGTATGCGTTTGGACATGTTTCCGGAGCGCATATTAATCCAGCTGTAACAATTCCTATGATTATTACAAAAAAGATAGGGGTTGCAGATGGTGCTGGCTATATTGCATTCCAAGTAATTGGTGGTATAATCGCAACATTGTCACTAATGGCATTATTTCCTGAGATTGGAAAAGGAGTACTTTGGGGCGGCCATGGTGGTCCCGGCGAATTATTAAATTTCAGTATGGGCTCTGCATTTGTTGTTGAAATTATTTTGACATTCTTCTTAGTTGTAGTAATCTTCATGACAGCAGTTCACAAAAAGGCACCGAAGAGTGTCTACGGAGCAGCAATTGGCGGAATGGTATTTTTACTTCACTTGGTTGGAGTTCCACTAACCGGTGCATCCATGAACCCAGCAAGATCTTTTGCACCAGCAATCGCAACCGGTGATCCAGGTCTATTGGAAGTTCAGTGGTTGTATTGGGCAGCACCGATAATTGGTGGTATAATCGCTGGTGTTATAATGAATTATGTTTATGTCAACAAGGCAGAAAAAGAAGCATAGTAATTTTGCAAACGTTTTTAACAATTTTTAGAAGTAAATCATTGGGCTCGTGGCTCAGTATGGATAGAGTGAGTGCTTGCGGAGCATTAGGTCGGGGGTTCAAATCCCTTCGGGCCCGTATTTTTTTGGCACTAGGTGTTAAGAATCATAATATATTTTTTTTTTGGCACTAGATGTTTAGAATAATAATGTGCTTTTTATATTACTGTAATTTACATTTTCAAGTGGACCGTCTTGATCTAGTTTATGATATTATACATGCAAACCCAGCTATTAGGTTTAATGATATAATGCGTTTATCTAAACTGAAAAATGGAACGTTAACACATTATATTACCAAACTAGAAGATGATAAAAAAATAAATGCCGAAAGAAGTCCTAGAATCTCACGATTTTATGATGTAACAATTACACCTGACCAAGCGCATATTTGTAAATATCTTACTCGACCAACTCTAAAAAATATTATTGCTCTATTGCTAGAGAAAGGGACACTTACATTCCCAGAAATCAGGAATCAGATACAAAAATCATCTGCCACAATATCAGTATGTTTGAATGATTTATTCAAGCAAAACATTATCACAAAAACATATGATATACCATCTAACAAGTATTCACTAAAAGATCCAGAATTTATCCAATTAGTAATTAAAACACATTTTCAAGATTCTCTTTCTAAATTGATTGATAACAAATCAATGTTAGTCGATATTTAGAAAATTACCCACGTATAACTAGAATATCATAAAATGAATTATATTAAATGAATTCAAGATTTGTTCCATGAGTATGAATCAATCAGTCTTAATATGTGATCAGGTTAATCCCATTCTAAATGAAATACTAAAAAAAAATGGACTTCAAATAACATATGAACCAGAAATCACACCAGAACAAATTGCTGAAAAGATAGAAGATTTTGAAGTTGTTATAGTGCGTAGTAGGACAAAACTTACCAAGGAACTTATCCATAAAGCTGACAAATGTAAGATCATTGCCAGAGTTGGCGTTGGTTTAGATAATATTGATCAAACCACTGCAAAAGAAAAAAACATACGAGTCATAAATGCAGTAGAAGGTGCAATGAATGCTGTGGCCGAGCTTGTTATTGGATTAATGCTTTCACTTGCAAGGGAAATTCCAAGAGCTGATAGAGAAGTTAGAAATGGAAATTGGATTAAAAAGGAATTGATGGGTTCTGAACTTCGTGGTAAATACTTAGGAATAGTTGGCATGGGAAATATTGGTAAAAGACTTGGTCGTCTGGCTAAAGCATTGAATATGAATATTATTGGTTATGACGTACTTCCAATTGATGAAGGATTTGCTAAAGAGGTTGGACTTATGAAAGCTGATCTTGGTACATTGCTGGCAAGTGCAGATTATGTTTCACTACATGTTCCATTATTAGATAGCACTAAACATATGATAAATGCAGAAAAAATCTCAACCATGAAAAACACAGCACGGATTATCAATACCTCACGAGGAGGTGTAATTGATGAAGATGCTCTCTATAATGCACTGAAAGATGGAGTGTTGGGTGGAGCTGCACTTGATGTATTTGAGGTTGAACCCGCCACATCAAATAAATTAAAAGAACTACCTAATTTCATATCTACGCCTCATATGGGTGCCCAGACAAAAGAAGCTCAGTCATTAGCTGCAAATGTTATAGCCGAAAAGATAATACAGATAATTAGAGGCGTAATTTAGTGATGTTACCAAAAATAATCTTCACATTATTGATTGTTTCAACAATATCGATTATCCCAGCATTTGCTGAGAGCACCTCTATTATAGCACCTAGTTTACAAACAAAGGTTAATGACTCATTTGTATATACGAGTGACGGCATTGAGATTGGATATGTAGAAGCAGATTTAGATTCTATCTCTCTAATTATTCAAGTTTCAGTCACAAAGACTACAGGTGATATGACTGTCACATTTGACAGAGGTATTTTCGATGCAAAAATTGGAGGTGAGGATGACGACTTTTTCATTATAGCAGACGGAGAAGAAATTCAGTTTGAAGAAGAAAAAAATGAAATCGAAAGAATTCTTTCTTTTTCAATCCCAGAAGGAACTGAAGAAGTTGAAATTTTTGGAACAAGTCTTTTTGGAGAATCATTTCTTTTAGCTATTGAAGAAGCTAGGCTGGCTGGAATTGCGGCTGAAGAAAAAGCTGCAGAAGAAGCACGAGAATGGCTTTATGCAAACCAAGCCAAAATGGATGCATTAATGAATGCTCAGAACATTGAACATGAAGCAGCTTTAGCAGAAGAAGCAGCTAAAGCAGAAGAAGCAAGACTGGCTTTGTTAGAAGAAGCATGTGGTGATGGAACAGTATTTCTTGATGGTGAATGTGTTAATGAAGAATTAATCGGACCACAGCCAGAACCAATTGATTCAGGACCACTAATTAACTCAATATTCGCTGCTATGGGTATTGGACTCGCTGTGATGATAATTCTTTGGGGAATTGGCAAAGCACGTCACAAGAAACTTTCTGTTGTCGAATCATCTAATTCCTGATCAAATGGTATTGTCATAAATTTCTCATTAAGTAAATATTGTATTGCATGTGCATATGTTGTATCAGTTATTTGTCCTGATGACCACCATGCAGTAGTAAACTTAAACCACTTAGGAATGTGCAGTTCACCATCGCTTTCTTGGACAACAAGTACTTTCTGTTCAATTAGATATGCAATTCCCTTCGCAAATTCTTTATCTGGAATATTTGGTGGGCTAAGCCATAATTTTGCCAAATCGTTAATCCAATATGGAATTCCGATACTTCCATCGTCAATGATTGTAAAACTTACTTCATCACTGGCACCAGAATACTCTATTTCTAATGAATATTTACCATCATTCCAGATAATACTATCAAAACCAATTGGTGCTATAACACGTGTCTCCTCCTGTGAGATAGGCGTACTATATAATGGACTACGAATTCCGGTAGAATCAATTATGTATATCATAGCATCCTCACCAGTTACATCAGAAACGAGAATTGTGTAATCCAATTTCTCACCATAATGAAATATCTCTGACGTCATGATTAGTTTCACATCTGGTGTGGACTGTGCACTTATTGAAATTGGAATTGTTGTTAGAATGCAAATGAGAAGCAATGGAAATGCTATCACATGGATCATTATGTTGAATTTGTACAGGGATAATATAATGAATTCTTCATCATCTGTCTCATACGATTATTAAGGGCAAATTTTTATGCAAAATTATGCCTATCACACAAGATAAAATTTGGTATACAATGTGGAAGGAAAATTCCCCCCAACTAAGACAACGTGCTATTATTTGGAGAAAAGAAAATGCGGTTACTAGAATTGATAGACCAAGTAGGCTTTTAAGAGCTAAAAGGCTTGGATACAAAGCAAAGCAGGGAATTATAGTAATTCGTATGAGAGTTGGTACTGGTGGAATGCGAAAACAAAGACCACGAGGTGGAAGAAGACCAAAACATCTTGGTGTTACAAGAATTAAAGCTGATGATAGTATGAAGCAGGTTGCACAACGACGTGTTTTAGAGCGGTATCCAAACATGAAACTCCTTGGTTCATACTTTCTTTACAAGGATGGGTTGCATTACTGGTATGAAGTGATCCTTGCTGATCCATCACATCCAAGCATAGCAAAAGATAAAGAACTCAGAAAGCGCGTTTTACCAAGTGCAGCATAATGAAGGTAGTAACAATATTACTTTTGCTATTAGTAATTACAATTCCTCCGGCATTTGGTGCTATAGCAGAAAAAACTGGACTAAAATTTTCATTTCCAATCACAGTTGATGGGGAATATTTCTTTATTGAAGGAACTTCAAATTTTGATGTTAAACGCATAGATTTTGATAAAGATACTAACGAAATAAAATTAGAAATACAAAGCTCACTCAATGAAAACCTTGTTGAAATGATAATTCCCAGAAACCTGCTAAAAGCAGATGATTTGACCTTCACGATTACGTCAATCCCAATTTCTGTAACACAGATGGCAGAATCATCTTCTATTACACTACAAGTTATTCCAAAGATAATTCATCATGATGTGAGTAATACATTCACTACATTAGAATTCACTGGTATTGGCACACACCATCTAACAATATCTGATTCAACATATCAAAATGCACAGAAAACAGATGGTTTTGATGATGAAATAGTAGAAGACGAAGTAGAACCAAATGGAGGTGGTTGTCTCATTGCAACTGCTGCATTCGGTTCTGAAGTAGCACCTCAAGTACAATTTCTAAGAGAACTTCGTGATAATACAGTTCTAAAAACACAATCAGGTACCACATTCATGACAGGATTCAACCAATTCTATTATTCATTCTCACCTGCAGTAGCAGATTATGAGCGAGAAAATCCAATGTTCAAAGAGGCAGTCAAAGTTACACTAACACCACTCTTGACATCACTCGCAATTCTAAATTATGTTGACATTGATACCGAACAGGAAATGTTAGGATATGGTATTGGTGTTATTCTACTCAACGTTGGAATGTACTTTGTAGCACCAGCAGTTTTTGTTATGTCAGTAAAGAAACGATTGTTTTTGAGAAACTAATTTGTTATTACTCACTTAGTAATTTTTGAACCATGCTCTCTAGATTAGCAGTAGAGCCAAATGAAACATCGCGCAAAATTCCCTTTCTATCTACCAAAATGGTTGATGGTGTTCCCTGTAACGAATACATTTCAAATGTTTCAGCAGTGTATTCTTTAGATTTGTAGTATTCTTTCACTCTGGCATAAATTTGATTTTTGTATTCATCAGGCTGAGATTCAAAATTAGGGATTTGTTGATTGATGAAGGCATTCATTTTTTCCATAGATGGCGCCCCGCCCTCCTTTACTAGCGAGTCCATTGCGACTGGATATGGAATCTTGAATTGCAGTTTGCCATCATTCAATTGACCATATTGTGTTAGTGCTTGTTTTGTATCACCAACAACTTCACCTGTAGTTAGCAACATCTCTAGATTTTTTAACGTATTTTTGTCATAATCCTCAAAAGCAGTAGCAACGCCCATGACTGAAAGTCCATCGCCTTTGTATTTGTTGTAAATGTTAATGATTTCTGGAATAGAATGCATAAAGCAGCCTGGACAATTTACTTGAAACACTTCAGCTAATTTTACATTGTCTCCCTCTTTGTCAAAATTGGTATCCATACCCTGCACCCATTTTCCCAGTTTGAGATTAGGTGCTTTTTCACCAATTACTGCCATGCAATCTGTGATTTGATATTATATTAAAAACATAACTAACATTTTCTATAAATAGAATTATAAAGGACTTGAAAAAATGCTAAACATGGAAGTAGTACCACAGTCTAGAATTGATCTCTTTGCAGAGATGGAGTCACACTATGAAAAACAAAATACAGAATATTTTGTAAAATTACTAGATCATGACGATTATGTTGTTAGATGCAGGGCTACCTG
>CAYVWD010000029.1:0-3295 GCA_964455405.1 uncultured Candidatus Nitrosopelagicus sp.
TGTATTGGAATACAACCACAATAATGCAGCAAAAATTACACTAAAAGGCTCAAAAGTTATAAAAGAAATATTAAAAAGCCCCGAGTTAAGTGTAATAGATTGTATGAACAAAACAAAAGTAAGTAGAGGTGTTATTAATAAACTTTTGAAAGACAAAGTTTTAGTCTATAAAGAAAAAAAAATTAGAAGAAATGAATATACTTTTAGACAGTTACCAAAATTATCAAATCAGCAATTGCAGTCATTCAATTTAATAAAAAATTTTATTAAGAATGAAAATAACAATGTATTTTTGTTAGATGGAGTTACGGGTTCAGGAAAAACTAAAGTTTATTTTAAATTAGTAGAAAATAATATTAAAAGTGAAAAGCAAACTCTAATTTTATTACCTGAAATTGCTCTTAGTACGCAATTTATAGATACTTTTTATCAACATTTTGGAGTTGAGCCTTATCTCTGGCATTCTGAACTCTCAATTAAAGAACGTCATCAAACTTGGCTATCAGTTATAAAAGGGGAAGCCAAAGTAGTAGTAGGAGCCAGAAGTGCTCTTTATCTGCCCTTTAAGGATTTAGGACTAATAGTTGTTGATGAAGAACATGATATTTCTTACAAACAAGAAGATGGTGTAATATATAATGCTAGAGATATGGCCGTTTCTAGGGCAAGTATTGAAAACATAAATATTGTCTTAGCATCGGCAACTCCTTCAATAGAATCACTCTATAATGCCAGTATCGGAAAGTATAGAAGAGTACAATTAAAAAGTCGTTTCGGTCCTGCTAAAATGCCTGTTATAAATTTGATTGATATGAAAAAGGAAAATTTGCCTGCTAATAAGTGGTTATCAGGTGAGGCTATAAAGGCACTGAAAAATACTATAATGCGAAAAGAACAATCTCTTCTATTTATAAATAGAAGAGGTTTTTCTCCACTAACATTATGTAAAAATTGTGGTTTTAGATTTATATGTAGCAATTGTTCTTCTTGGTTAGTCACTCACAAACAAAAAAATATACTTTTGTGTCATCATTGTGGAATGAAGCAGAATCTCAACTCAGATTGCCCTAGTTGTGAATCTAAAAATAGTTTTATAGCTTGTGGTCCAGGAGTAGAAAGAATTGCAGAAGAGATAAAAGAATTGTTTCCAAACATTAAAGTAGCAATTTTATCAAGTGATACACTACAAAGTTTTTCTGGGAGAAATAAGATATTCAATGATATCATTAAGGGTAAAGTAAATGTTATAGTAGGAACACAAGTTTCTGCAAAAGGACACAACTTTCCTTTTTTAACAACGGTAATAGCAGTAGATGCAGATCTTAGCCTATCAGGACCAGACCTGAGGGCTTCAGAGAAAACATTTCAATTATTAACTCAACTATCTGGAAGAGCTGGACGTTTTAAAAAGAAAGGGCAAGCCTATATACAAAGTTACAATCCCAACAATAATGTTATGCAGGCTATCCTTGAAGGAAATAGAGAAAAATTTGTAAAGTTTGAGAAAAAAAATCGTATATCGAGAAATTTGCCTCCTTTTGGTCGTTTAGCATCAATTATTATTGAGTCTAGAGATATCTATAAAGCAGAATCTTTTAGTAATAATTTGAGAAAAAGTTTAAAGCATATATCGCAAAACCGAATCAAAGTGCTCGGTCCTGCCCCTTCGCCAATAAACAAATTAAGAGGATGGCACCGATTTAGGTTTTTAGTCATGGGAGAAAAAAGTTCTAGGCTCCAACCATTTATATCTGAATGGCTTGGAAAAGTTAATGTTATAGCAGGCTTAAAAGTAAAGATTGATATAGATCCATATAATTTCTTATAAATTTTTATATAAATGCTTTCTTTTATTGCAGAGATGTTTAAGTTATGCTACCAAACCGCATTGGCTTTTTATGAGATTTTTTTTGTATTTTTCATTTATGGGATATTAACAATTGGCTAATAGTTCAAAGGGTAATAATACTATCATAGATAGATATTCAAAAGCTCTACTAGAATTATCTAAAGAGCAAGAAGCATTGGACGAAGTTCAAAAAGAAATTATACAAGTGAAATCTATTTTGGATAATAATAAAGATTTTAGTAGAACTTTAGAGAGCCCTGTTCTTTCTAGGAATCAGCAAAGAATAATTGTTTCTAAAGTATTTGAAAAAACTTCAATATCTGAGCTTGTAAGTAATTTTTTTACCGTTGTTTGTCTAAATAGGAGGTCAAATCTTATTAGTAAAATATGCGAACATTTTATTGAAATGTATTTAAAAAGTATGGGAGTTCTCAAAGCAGAAATAATTAGCTCTGAATTGCTTGAGAAAAAAGAACTAAAAATTTTAGAAAATAAAATAGAAGAATCTAGTGGTTCAAAAATAAATTTAATAACCACTGTTGATCCTTCAATATTAGGTGGTTATATATTAAAAATTGGTTCGCTAATGTTGGATGGGTCAGTTAGATCTAAACTTCAAGGTATCAAAGCATCTACAAGAAAGGGATAAATAATGGATCTAAAAGCTGGTGAAATTTCGTCTATAATCAAAGAACAAATAGAAAAGTTTGAAACTGAAGCGGAAGTTGCAGAGATAGGACAAGTACTTTCAGTAGGGGACGGAATCGCAAGAGTATACGGATTGGATAATGTGCAAGCTGGATAAATGGTTGAGTTCTCTGAAGGCATATCAGGCATGGCTTTAAATTTAGAGGGTGATAATGTAGGGGTCGTCATATTTGGAGATGATCGAGGAATTAAAGAGGGAGATACTGTAAAAAGAACTAATAGAATTGTTGATGCGCCTGTGGGAAAAGAATTATTGGGAAGAGTAGTTGATGCGCTAGGGAATCCCATAGATGGGAAAGGAGAATTAAAGTCTACGGAGCGACAAATTGTAGATGTTAGAGCTCCTGGCATTATTCCAAGAAAGTCAGTTCACGAACCGGTTCAAACAGGTTTAAAGGCTATAGATTCTCTAGTTCCTATTGGTAGAGGACAAAGAGAACTTATTATAGGAGATAGGCAAACTGGCAAAACAGCTGTTGCAGTTGATACAATACTTAATCAAAAAGCAGCAAATGAAGGAAATGAAGAAGGTAAGAAACTTTACTGCGTTTATGTTGCAATTGGACAAAAAAGATCAACTGTTGCTCAAATAGTAAGAGAATTAGAGGAAAGAGGGGCCCTAGATTATACGGTAGTTGTAGCAGCAACAGCTTCAGCGCCGGCGCCGCTTCAATATCTTGCACCCTATACTGGATGCGCTATTGGCGAATGGTTCAGAGACAATAAAATGCATGCATT
>CAYVWD010000030.1:0-2714 GCA_964455405.1 uncultured Candidatus Nitrosopelagicus sp.
GAATCATTCTTACTTTTCCCTTATCTCTTTCACCAAATCCTTTGTCAGGTGAGACCTCAATTATTTTTTTGTCACCAGATGCTACTTGTGAAAGTGCGTCATCTAATCCTTTTAGTACCCAACACTCACCTACAGATACTAGTTTTGGCATGTATTTGATATTAGACTCGTGTAAGGAGTGCTTTTTTGCTTCATCTTCTATAGTGGTTTCAAAAACCTCACCACTGTCTTTTATCTTGGCAGTGTAATCAAGTAGAATTAATTGCCCTTTTTTGAATGTCTACGTTGTCGATTTTGAATTTCCTTTTATTAAGTTAAAGGGTGTCTAGTGGTGTTAGTTTTTCTTCCGCAACTTTTAGACCTGCTTGTGCATCTGTCTCATATCCCATCATTGCTAATGTTGATGCAATTCCAGATATACATATCATAACATGATAGCGGTGTACTTCACCCATACAGCCAACTCTGAAAACTTTGCCTTTGAGATTACCAAAACCGCCAGCAACAAGTATGCGGAATTTTTTTGCAAGTGTGTCTCTAAAGATCTTATCCTCTAATCCATCTAGGTAGTTTAGTGCAATCACTACAGTAGAACGAGAATTTTCATCTGCAAATGGTGTTAATCCAATAGCAGACAGACCTGAATATAGTGCATCATAAGATTTTCTATGTCGTTGGATTCTGTTTTCCATTCCTTCTTCTAAGATTATTCTCATTGCTTCTCTATATGCATAAAGAACAGGTAATGCAGGAGTAAATGGAGTGTGCTTAGCTTCATCATAATATTTGAAATATCTTGGTAGATTGAAATACATTGTATTTGGAGGATTATCCTCCATGTATTTTCTAGTACGTTGGTTAACACAAATTGGTGAAATTCCTGGTGGGCATGCAAATGCTTTCTGACCTCCAGTCATTGCAATATCAATTCCCCATTTATCCATGTGAAGTTCTTCGCCACCAACAATTGATACGCCGTCTAATCCGTAATAGGAATCATTTCTTGATGTTAGATCTTTTATTCTGTCAAGATAATTAATCATGGTTCCAGTTGATGTTTCGTTCCAAACACAGTAAAATGCTTTGACGTCTTTGTTGTTATCAAATGCTTCTTTGACTTGATCAAATGTTGCGTTTACACCAGGTTCAGTCTCAATTCTAATAGCTTGACCACCTGCCCATTCAATCTGCTGTGCTAAACGAGTACTAAACTCACCGTTTACAGGAATTATTACTTTGTCATCTTTTTTAATTAAATTAACAACAGCACATTCAGTAGTTCCTGTACCAGATGCTGAAAGACAAACTGCATCGCCTTCAGTTTCAAAGATTTTTTTTGTATTGTTTACACATTCCTCATAAAGTTCAACAAAATCATCGCTCCTGTGATTAATAGATGGTGTAACCATTGCTCTGGTTACTCTTTCTGGGACATTTGTTGGTCCTGGCAACATGACAAGATATTCCAAATTATATTCTCCTAATGTGAGAGATTTTTGAAGGTTATTTATAATTTCTATTTTTCTTCGTCTTTTGATGCTTTAGCTTCTTTTGGTGCTTTAGCTTCTTTTGGTGCTTTAGCTTCTTTTGGTGCTTTAGCTTCTTTTGGTGCTTTATCTTCTTTTGGTGCTTCTTCCGATTTTATTTCACCATCAAATTTGCAATTGACTTGAGAAATTTCATCCGAGATGGTGTTTCCTCTAATTAGTTTTCTTTTTCTTAATCCTTTTTCTGTATCTTTTAGTCCAACACCCTTTGACAATAAGATGTATTTTCTAGCAGGGCTGTGAAAATCTTGTCTCATAGGGACGCCTGATTTATCACTTCCACCAGTAATTTTCAGTTTTCCAGACAAACCAACTAAAGTGGCGTCTGTTTCAGAACCAACCTGTAACCCAAGTAATGAATTTGCTTCTGTGTCTTTCAGCTCTTTTGTGATAGATTTTCCTTTAACATCAGACACTGTTAATTTGAAATTTGCCAAGGATCTGAAAAAACGAGAAACTACTAATTAACCTTTGGACAAAATAAGCTCTCAAAAAATCTTTTATCTTTTTTTGTCTGCATCATTGCATGAAAGAAAAAACTGAGTGTCCACGATGTAAAGAAGTAATGTTAGATATTCAATCTTGTCATCTGCTTTGTCCTCGATGTGGTTCACATCTTGATTGTTCGGATAAGGGTAATTTCTGGTGATCAGAATCCAGGTCTATCAGGGATATAATCTGCTGCCATGTTAATGGCTTGATCTTTCATTATCTCAATATATTCGTCATATGTAGCCTCAAAATTACAGTGTGAACAGGTAACTTTGGTCAGATCATCATCTGTTTGCGCTACTTGCTCACATTCTGGACATTTTGCATCCATAGTGTATAATATTGATCAAACTATATAATGCTGATCTGTAAGTTTGATCCGCGCGGAGTTAGTCTAGCCCGGCATGACGTCAGCTTCCCAAGCTGGAGGTCGCGTGTTCAAATCCCGCACTCCGCATTTTTTTATAATATTATCAATTCTCGATCTTATCAATGATTTCATTAATTTTTGAAACAATATCAACGTACGAGGGAGAAGTGATCTCTCCTTTTTCGTTTGTTGTGATTTCTAATTTTTTTACCATGTAATTTTCAATGCCAAACCATATTTCAAGCTATAATCCTATGAATGCTTCAATCACTTTTTGCCCACCCTCACTCATCTCAGGATGAAAT
>CAYVWD010000031.1:0-22053 GCA_964455405.1 uncultured Candidatus Nitrosopelagicus sp.
CTAATTGAAAAATTTGTTCTTATGTATGTAAATAATGTAACAGTTGACATGGGTGAATCTGGTGAAAAATCAATCCGAACTTTGTTTGATATGGCTAAACAAAAAAATCTGGTTCCTAATTTTGAATTGAAAATATCTGAACATCTATGATAATGCCACTGAATGACAAAAAAACGTTGATTGTTGGAATTCTTGTTACACTTGGAATTACTATACTTGGTGGTTTTATCATAACTTCATTTATGTTGCCAAACTGCAAAGATTTTTTGTGTTAAAATAGACAATATGATAGTACAAATGCATGTAAGAACATGATTTTGTTTTGTATCTTTTTTTTAATTGTTCGTGCTTTTGAAATGAATAATAGATCAATCATTCGTGCCGCTTATATCCAATATTACCTTACATTAATCATGAAATCAATCAATAAACGCAAAGATCAGACATATGATTACTCTGGATTATTCATTGATGATGAAGAGTTGTAAAAATCATTAGACTCGGTTAAATATGGACTGGTATTTATTATACTAGGACAGGACTGAATCATGAAGCTTTACTTGGATTTTGAACCATGCAATGAGTGTAGGGAATTAATGAATGAACTAGGTTCGGAGGAAATGCTATTTGCAGATGATGCCAAGCGTGCAGACGTATCAGCAAAATTTCTAAGACACCTAACATACAATCACAATGAGGTCGTTAAGGCTGTAATGAGTGAAGTAAAATCTCAAAAGCGAAATCCCGAATTTGATCTATACAAATAATCAAACCGGTATTTTTTGAACAAGTAGTTCTATTAATTCTTCAGTATTACTTGCTGCACTTAGCCGTTTACGTAATGCACTTCCTCCCACAACGCCTTTTGTAAATCGAATTGCTTGCTGCTTTATGTTCACAAATCTAATGTTATAGTTCGATGTTGCATCAATATACTGAACAAACGCGTTTAATCTGTCCTTAATACCATATTTTTTATATTCTCCATATTCAAGATAGTCATTTATTTGCTCAAAGATGAATGGGTTTCCCATTGCACCTCTGCCAACCATCAGATAATCACACCCAGTGTAATCTAACATTTTTTTTGCAATCTCTGGCGATGTGATATCACCATTCCCTACAACAGGTATGCTGACAGTTTGCTTTAGTTTCTTTATCATATCCCAATCTGAATGACCAGAGTATCCCTGTGAAACAGTTCTAGGATGCAGTGTGACCATTTGAATTCCTTCACGCTCTGCAATTTTAGCTATATCTTGAAACAATAATTTGTTAGATGCATCTAGACCAATCCGCATTTTTAATGAGATTGGCCGTTTGACGTTGTTAACCAAAGTTCTGAAGATTTCTTGTGTGAGTGATGAGTTTTGTAATAGTGCACCGCCAGCCATCTGTTTTGTGATATGTGGTGCAGGACAACCCATATTGTAATCTATAACATCAAAAAATGGCTCTACAATTTTTGCAGCCTTTTCTAATGATATAATATCAGAGCCAAATAATTGTACAGATAGTGGTCTTTCTTTTTCTGAAAACTCTATAAATTCTGTGATGTCCTTCATCTGTGATTGTAATTGTTTCTGTTTTGCAACTATTGCGTTGACGCTGGTCAGTTCAGTGACAACAAGACCTGCACCCATCTTTTTACACATCAAACGCAATGCCGGATCACTTACACCTGCCATAGGAGCCAAAAATGCTCTACTAGAAAAATATGGAAGTTCAGACATATGATTTCTAATATTTTTTTATTTTTAAATGTGCATACTTAATTGCGCTTTTCTTAAATTATGCATCTGATTAATTATGATTAATGCTGATTGACAAAAAAATTCTTTCTGGTGGAATTGCCCTACTGGTAGTCGGTTTTGTATTAACTGCAATATTTGGTAATATATCACCAGTTGGTCGCGAGGGAATGACTGATGATGAAATTGCGGCGTTTCTCATAGAAGAGCAAGAGAATCAGGATTACACCACACTTGCAGGGATTATGATAGGTGTAGGATTTCTGCTAATACTGATCAGTTTTGGTGCAAGAAGAAAGAAAAAAGGTGGCGCAAAAAAAACAGAAAAAAAACCAGCTAGTTAAATTCCTCTATTGTACTAAAATATGTGTCACGTTGAACTGGCTTTCTTCCAATTTCCTTTACTAGTGTTGCCAATTCAAGTAATGATGAGTTAGTAGGCTTACCTGCTGCACGATAGATCTCTTCTGAAAATGCGGTCCCAACTAGATCACTACCGCCATGAGATAATGCACCCTGTGCCAATTTTTGGCCATATGCAACCCAATAAACTGATATGTTATTCAGAACATTTGCCAGCATTAGTCTTGACAAGGCAACTATCTTAAGATCATAAATTGAAGAACATTCATGTTCCACTTGATGCGCTTGTTCCAATTCCGTGTTGTCCAGACTGAACTTGAGTGGGATGAATGTTAGAAAGCCATTTGTGTTTTTTTGTAAATCACGAATTTTGATAAGATGATCAATCACGTGTTCTGGTTTCTCTATATGTCCATAAAGCATTGTTGCATTGCTTTTAATACCTAAGTTATGTGCCTGTTCAATTGTGTCTAACCACTCTTGCCCTGTACACTTTCCACGAACGATCTTACTTCTTGTGTCAGAATCAAAAATTTCTGCTCCACCGCCTGGCATAGTATCCAATCCTGATTCTTTTAGACGTGTGAGTATTTCCTTGACCGAATTCTTTGTTAGTTTGGATAAGTAAAAGATTTCTGCTGCAGTAAATGCCTTGATTGTTAAATCAGGATGACGTTTTTTGATAATTGACATCATCTGTTCATAGTAATCCAATTGTAAATCCGGATGGAACCCACCAACTATGTGAACTTCTGTTGCGCCTAATTCCCTAGCTACAGAAACACGTTTCTCAATTTGCTCGGGGGTTAGTGTATATGCATCATCTTCACCACCCTTTCTGTAGAATGCACACATCTGGCAACTTGCAGCACATAAATTAGTATAATTCATGTAATATGATGAAGTGAATGTTACAATGTCACCAACTGCCTTTTTTCTAACAAAATCTGCTGCAGCCCCTAAAATATGTAAATTATCATCATTCATTAATTCCATACCATCATCGAATGTCAGTTCTTTTCCGGAAATTACATTATCAATTGCTGAAGATTTACCTAACAAACTGTTCAACATGCCACTATTCATACTGAAGAAATTATAAATCAATACAATATAGAGCAAGTATGGTATTACCACTGGCCGATGAGGACAAACCAAAATGCTTTCTATGCCATAAAATGCTAGAAAATTACGAGGAACTACAAAAACATCAAGAGAATTTTCATAAGGATTTCTTTGAATTTCATGAAAAAGAGCAACGGAAGGAACCTGCTCCTGGCGATGTCAGTATTTTTTAGATTTTAGCAACTCTAGTGCCTTCTTCTTACTAATCTGGGCAAGATCGTAATCTTTGTCAATTGCTAAAGCCATTTTAAAATGATTTAATGCATCTTTAATTTTACCCTGTTCACCTAACGACAGCCCTTTGTATGCTAATGCTACTGGATATTTAGGGTTAATTTTTAGTGCCCTGTCATAAAGTGATATTGCATCAAAGAATTTTCCCTGCCCATGTAATATAGAACCCATTCCAATTAAACCATCTAGGTTTTTTGGCTCAATTTTTAATACATTTAAAAATAGTTTTATGGCTTGAGGATTTTTTCCAATTCTTTGGAGTGTAACTGCCTTATCAATCAATGCACTTACATTCTTTGGATTATCTTTTAAAATCTTATTATAGATATGTAATGCCTCATTGAATTCATCTTGTGATGCAAGATCTGATGCAATCTCCAACAATCTCCTAATATTTTGTGACATTGTAAAATTCACTTAACAAGTATGATTTATTGGTTTTTAAAATAATATTTCTAATTTTTACCATACTCACCTAATATTTTTGGTATTTCTTCAAGTTGTTTATTATTATCAAGCATGATAGCATCAAATTTTGGCTTTCCTGCTTTAGAAAATGCCTGACCGCCAACGAACACTGGTATTTTTCTAAATGATTCATGAATTTTTTTTGCAAGTCTTTGTCCTGATTTTATATTCTCATCTAGTGTAATTGAAATTAATATTGCCGTAGGTTTTGTTGTTTTAATAAACTGTAAAAGAGACTCTGCTGGTGTAGATGGAGATAGATTAAATGTTGTGAATCCTTTCGATAATAGGAATGATTCTATAATATTACATGATAAACAGTGATCTTCGCCGACTGGGGTAGTGACAATTATTCTACCTTTATCAAGTTTATTTTTTTTATGGTTATCTGATATGATTTTAACCAAACTTTGAGCTGTGTTACTTGCCACATGTTCTGTCGCAATAGAAAGTTCACCATCTGACCACATAGAACCAACCTTCTTCATCACATCCATCATGATTTTTTCATAAAAATGTTCTATTGTAGAGTTGTTTACAAAAGATTCATAGATATTAATCGAGTCATGTAAATTTCCTTCAGTTAGTGAAGAAAATAATCGTGACTGAAGTTGTTCAATCAATTTTTGTCGTTTTTTAAGATCTTTTGGTGTATTTTCTAACAGGAATGCTGTGATTTTTGGATTACTGCGATACTCCTTTGGTATATCAGTCTGAGTTACAGATGATGACTCTCCAAGATATTTGATAGTTTTCTGTCGTGATGTTTTCTTTTTTTTATCCCATTCACTTTTTACAAGATAAAGATATTCAGTGTCCCTTATTCTCTTTGTCCTAAGAAACACCATTGAAAATTATTATCCCAGTGCCTAATAAGTATAACTAGTGCTAACATATCATGTTTTCCTTATTCTCTTGTAGAACAATACACCGACTCCAATAACTACTAGTGTAAATATCACAAATGCAATTATTGGTGTAATATAATCTTCCATAAAAAATCTTGATTCAACCCAAGATGTTGGTAGAACTGTTAGAAAATCTATTGCAGAAAAATCTTCTACATATCCTACTGCCAACGCTAACTTGCCATTTTGATTTGTTGAATCAAAAACTGCAAGATAATATATCGAATCAACTGGAATTATTAGATTAATCTCTTGTCTTTCCCAATATGTAATCTGTCCAAATGGCTCATAGAATTCACTTGATGGTAACACTCCATCATAGTCAAATACAATTGCATCATAACCATCTGGTATGTCAAAAGGAAAGTTTTGATGTGAATCGATTAATTGTAGTTCCTCTAACAATTTGACTGAGAATGATGGTGCAATAAATGCTAGAGATGGTGTGAAATTTTCAAGTTCGTTTAACTTTGGTATGACTATACTAGTGTAAAGTCGATCTCCTTTTTTTGCATCAAATTTGTAATATAATACACCACCATTCAATTCCTCATACATGGCCCAAGACACAATGGGATCAGGTATTACTAATGCTGTTTTAATTTGGCTATTACCACCATCTGTAGGAATTAGCTTATGTGCAAATACAGGAGTTGGTACAATGATCATCATAAGAACCAAAAAAATACAGAAAATTGCTATATTCATACTATGTTATGACGCACTGATAATTAATACAATGAGTGTCAAATTCATAGTGCTAATTAACAATTAAATCTATGAGTGTTAAATATCACTCCGAATTAGAATTTTCGTGCAAATCAAATTACCATTTAATATTAAAATTATTTCTCTAGATTATCATGAAACATTTTTTTCTGGTAGAATAAAATTCCATGAAAAGCCATATAATCTAAAAATAAATCATAATACGAATGAAAAAACAATAAAACTGCCATTTGATGTAATTGGTGTAAAAAATCAAAATACACTTGTAAGAATTTCGGCAGATAATGGAATTTATGTGGAAGAACACCTTAAATTTATTGGTAAATCAAAATCTATGATCATTAAATCGTCGGATATATTTGAAGAAATTATGAATAAACATGCTGGACTTAAGACAATAGAGGTTTTTTTCAAATGACTATGACCATGCATACAATTTAAAATCAATGTCACGTCCAAAAAAGAATCCCAGTGTAATTCTTTGTAACCTTCCTTTTATCATAGATATTGAATGATATTTCTTTGGATTGATTATTATAAGATCGCCCTGATTACAATCTATTGAAGTGTGTGGTACTTGGTTTACAACATTCTTCGAATAGCCAAAGTCTACATTTCTAAATTTTTCATCTGATTTGGTCCAAAATTTATTAAATACTGAAAGATTTCCCCCAGATTCTGCTGCTTGTAACTGCAAAACTGCTGACATTTGTCCTGTAAGATTAGAAATTGAAAAATTTGGTGCTTCAAATACTGCATGATCTCTATGTATATGAACACAAGTACCTGGATCATGAAATCGAATTATACCATTTGAATACGGCATGGTTTTTTCTTGTGCAAACTCAATATTTGTTCCACATAATGCTGTAACACACTCTCTCATTTTGCATCGTGGATCATCAGATGAAAAAATTGTTTTTAAGTTATCATTTGATGCTTTAACATTCTGAAAATACTCAAATTTATTCGAATTATATGAATTGACTGATTCACCAATTTTGCGGGTTAGACCAAGTCCAGATGAAATTCCATGGTTAGAAATAATCCTTGAAATAATTTCCTGGCATCTGGTTTTATTGAATATCTTGGGTATAACTATTGCAGGTATCTTTCCCATTGATAGTTGGTTTATGTAGTCAGTCTGCTGCCTTAAATCAGTGATTATTTTTGGCGCCCATTCACCATGCAATCAATAGCCACCTGCGCCAGAATGGGAAACCTTACAGACTAGATTGTTTTGATCATTCCTAGTTAAAATTTAACATTTGATGAATTTGTCTTTCAATCCTTGTTCAATTTGTTGGACTGTTCTCAGATTTTCATCTACTGGAATGCTCATGATGTCAGTTTCTGTAAATTCAATTATTTCTTTTTCAGAATAGGTTAAATTATTTTCCTCTTTTTGATGTGTTACATTTAGTTCAAAGGATTTATTGGAGAGAATTTTTGTGGCGGTTCCCCAAATAATATCGTTCATCGGAAAAAATAGTTATGGAACTACAACCAAATTCAATGGTATATCCATCTTCCCAAATGGCTCGGAAACCCTCAGGTAGTAATCTTTTCCAGAATCATAAAGAAAGTCTTCGTAACTTCCATAACCTATTGCTGGTCCCCACAGCATTTGTAGAAATCTATTCTGACCAGGTTTTAGTACAACGTTACCTGATGTAAAGTCAGAGCCAGAATTGACCCATTTATGTCCACCATCCCATACCGTGTAATTACAAATTGATGGACTAGTACACATCATTGTGACATTATCTGATGAGCCTGTGTTTTCAGCTAAAATCTTGATATTTACTAATGCCTGACCAGTTGCAGTGTATGCAACATTATTAAATTGTTTTACTGTGTTTCTAGATTCCTCCTGCCAATTTGCTACATAATAATATGTGATTGGACCAACCTGATTAGCAGAGCCACTTGTTTTAAATTGATTAACTATGTAATCTTCTTTGATTGCTTTTTCACAATCTCTTATGTCTCTTTTAGTTTCTTTGTCTTGACATACTTGGAGCATATCTTCTAATTCACCACCAGATGATGTTTGTGATTCTTTTGATTCACTTGAAGAAGATTGATATTGTGATGGTGCTGACATGTCGTCACCTACTACACCTGCGCTAACTTTCATAATTCCCATTTTAATTAAATACTGAATCCCATTTAGGAAGTCATTTTCTGATATTGTACCATCAGCCCACCAACCCGCGTTATTTTTTATCCAATCTGGTATTGTGTCTGATGTAGATGCGCTTCTAGTTGTGGATGAAACTGAGATGATACCTTCTTCTATTAGATACTGAATTCCACTGATGAATGAATCGTCATCTATCTGACCATCAGCCCACCAACCCGCGTTATTTTTAACCCAAGTAGGCACACTTGAAGCCTCTGCACTAGAAACTATTGTAAATAAGAGTAAAAGTCCTGCAACTCCGGCTAGTAGTATCTTCAATAAAAAAAAACGTCTTTGACTATATATATGGATAGTGCCTATAGAACCAACTGGTGCCTAACATATGTTTTATGATGTATGGTTTAATTGATTATTACTTATCCAGTACAATATGCCAAAATTTCAATTTACTAAAACAGTTGATGTTCAAAGAGATCTAATTTTTCAGATTAGTACTGATTATCAAAGCTTTACAAAAATCCTACCAAATTATTTTAAAGAATTGAAAATAATTGAAGAGAGTGGTAACCGCACAAAGATTCAAGAAAAATTGCAGTTTCTAGGTAGGACCGTCGATGTACTCACTGAACATATAGTTGAAAAGCCAAATAGGCACATTGTTCGTATGCTTGATGGTCAAGCAAAGGGAACTATATTTGACGAGATGTATGAAGTTGATGGTAAAAAAACCAAGATTACAATAAACGTTGATTTTGTTTTACATGGAAAACTAAAACTTTTAGCTGCATTAGCAAAAGCAAAGATCAAACAAAACATGAATGTAGTTATGGATGAATTTGTAAACTATGCAAAATCACAATCTAACTAGCGTTTTTTAGAAATTTCACAATAGACGGTTGGGCCAATATTGCACTATGTGCAGCAGAGTCAGTTCCAATCCCATAACTTATTGTAGAATCACCAACAAAAAATAGTCCTTGCACCTGTGGCACAAAGTGTGGCATCTTATTTTTCCAAACTAATCCAGGTTCTTTGACAACTGCTTCAACTAGTTTCCATGCCATGGGTCTTTCCCATAGCAACACATCATGAAAATCAGGATATATTTCAGCCAATTCTTTTTTCATATTAGATACAATTTCTTTAATTCTATCTGGGCTATCTGTTTCTTCAGGTTTTACTGGGGTTCCAACAATTATCAGATGTTCATCTTTAGGTGAAACCGATGGTGTGATATTAGATATAAAGAAAATTCCTTTTGATGTGTAATTTTCGCCAACAGGGAAAACTACCTGCCTTGTATCAATTTGCGTGGATAATGCAAAATGTACCTCTACAACAGACGTGGTTTTGTTAAGCCTGTTTGTATGTTTGATGAAATCATCATCAAATATTCCCTTATCAAAAAGTTGATTTAATGCATGATATGCAGGATATGATACTATTACGCAATTTGACTCAACTGTACTTCCATCCGAAAGTAACACGCCAGTTACGCGTGAATCTTTCACAAGAATTTTTTTAATTGTGGTACTAATGTTGATGTTAGAATTATTTTCTTTGATATAATTTCCCATAACTTGTGATATTTGATCATAACCACCCATGTCTGGATATGCAAATTCACTTGTTCCACCTTTGAAAGGATTAGCACGTATTATTGTTCTCACAAATTCACCTAATGAGATATGATCAGTGGTATCGGCAAATGCAAGCATGCATACTGCGTCAAAGAAGGTTTTTGAATGACTATCAAGTTTTTTTGTAACTTCAGTAAGTGGTGTTTGATCTAACTGCTCCGCTTTCTCCATACTGGTGAATGCCATTGGTAATAAAATTTTGAGTAATGAAAATCGACTTTTTAATGGCATAAGTGACATTTTCAAAATATCACAAACTCCTTTCGGATACGTATGAAATTTTCCATCATAGAATGCTATCCTATCAACTATTGCTAACTTTAATTTAGAAACAATACCTGCGGATTTAAGAACGTCATATATTGCAGATTTTTTGTAAAATGGAATTATATGAAATCCATTATCCAATATGTGATTCTTAAATTTAGTAGATGCTGTTCTGCCACCTAACTTACTAGATTTCTCAAATACTCTTACACTAAATCCGTTATTTACAAGCAATGTTGCAATAGATAATCCACCTACACCAGCCCCAATAATTAGTACTGGTGGATTTGTTGTGACTTCCATTTAGATCAGGACATACCTTGCCTATTATTATGCTGCGAGGGTGGCATTTTGTCCAAAATCATTTATTTTATTTTTGGTAGATGATTTCTTCTTGTTGCGTGATTTTGTCCTCAAAATCATCTTACAACATTCACATCTAATCTGATCAGTATCAATCCAAACTTCGCACCAACTACAGCGTTTGAGCCCAAATTGATACTTCAATGAATTTGGAACCTTGTTCTTCTTTACAAGTGTACAAACGCCTCTACATGATGCTCCCATGAAAACTATTCTCCACAGCTCAATATAAACTAGTGATAAAATTTAATTCTAGTGCTAACTTATTTTACATTTTAGCATTGCATAATCGATCAAACCTTTTTTTGACGATTGAGACATTTTCTTCAATGATTTAAAAAGAATTTTTTCAGTAGTTGATGAATATTTTGTTTTAATCTTGACCTGTAATTCTTTTCTGTGCTGAAAATAATAATTTGCCAGTGGAATGTATACATCATGTCCTATTGTCTGTAATTCCATAATTGAGAATCCTGCATGATTAATTTTTGCAGTGATCGATTCTATGGTATAGTGCTCTGAAGACCATGTTAAAGAGAGTATTCCTAAATCACTAATTCCTGACACATCTTTACTAACTGTTGGAATTGCTATGAGTAATAAGCCGTCATCTGTTATGATTCTTTTTGACTCAAAAAGAAAATCTTCTAACGGCTTGAAATGTTGTGCAGATTCTAATGCAATAATTCGATCAAATGATCTATTACTAAATGGTAAAAATCTTGATGTGGAATTTAATTTATGGATCGAATTTGATTCAGAGGCTTTTAATTGATTATAATTGATGTTAAGCGACGATATTTCTAAGTTAGGATAATCCAAATGCCATTTTTTTGCTGGTCCTAAAATTCCACTACCAACATCAATCAATGATTTTGCCTCTGATAGATTTGCAAGATTACCAGTAAATTCACACAGATTGTTTTGAGCTTCAATTGGTGTCTTTGTCGATTGATCCCAAAGACCAAAGTTTAGCATATCACCACCTGAAGATAGCTGCATTAACGGGGATAGAGAATCATACAAATTAACAACGTCACTTTCATTTCTTCGTAATGTCCACAATAGCATTTCAACAAAATTAATGGGCATACTGAAAGTTTGGTAATTCGGCATATATCATTTAAGGTAAATCAATCAATTCCTCAACACAATGCTTGTGAACCCAAACATCATCTGAATTTTTAGATATTTCTTTGCCTATTTTGATGTCATCTCCACAACTACGGCATTTTCCAGGATAACGAGCTTTCATGATATATTATGCGTAAATATAGGTAAAACTTCTAGTATTTGTTTTATGTTGACCAATGATTAACACAGATTGAATTTTGTCCAATTGGATCAATTTTTTTGGGCGTTTTTGTAAACCAAACAAGGCAAATTCGATCTTATAGCTAATTCATTATTGATAATTATGTCTGAAGCAGTTGAGTCACATTCATCCATTAATAATGAGTTTTGGCCTAATGCAACAAAATACTCTTCGTGGTCAAAAGGCGAATATGAATTTCTTAGAGAAATTTCATTTATTTTGGTTGAATTAAGAAATTCGGAATCATAAAAAAATATTTCTAAATCTTGATAATATAATTAATTTGCTTTAAATTAGCCTAAATCAGTTTTTTGGATATTACTAGTTTCTATCTCATATCGTAATGCAGATGATAGTTCAACATATGGCTTATTGACGAGTTCTTTTATTTGATCATCTTTAACATTTAATTTTTTTAACAATTTTCCACGTTGATGTGCGTATGCATTTTTCCAAAAATTAACTGCATCAAATGTCTGTATCTTTGTCATTGCTTAGTCTTTATCTATAAATTCAGATGGTTCTGGGGGATTTGGTGGTAGACCTTTACGCTTTCGTATTTCTTCAGTTAGTGTAGAAGCAATTGATTTTGGAACTTGTGTCCATGATTTAAAATGAGTGTTCCACATAGCCTTACCAGCAGTCTGCCCTCTCATTTTCTCAGATATATCAAATGTCTCAACTGCTGGAACTTCACCTATTACAATACTAGATGCGCCTTTTTGCTGCATATCAAGAACTTTTCCACGTTTACCTTGCAAAACAGATGAGACATTACCTATTAGATCAGTTGGAACTCTAACTTCAATTGCTAACATTGGTTCTAATATCATTGGCTGTGCTGATAAAAATGCAGCTAAACACGCTCTTCTTGATGCAGGACCAAGTTGGGATAATCCTCTATGGGCTGTATCCTCATGTGGTACAAAATGAGTAAATGTAAACTTACAATCTCTAACCTGCTCCTTTGTTAAGCCTCCCTCTCTCATTACTTCATCAAAGCCAGACAAAAGAGAGTCAGTTGATTCATCGATGAATTGTACACCTTTTGTACCATTTATCATAACGTTACCGCGAGAATCAAATTTCATCACCTTTTTAGCAACATCTGGCTCCCAACCATGGTCTCGTAATATTTGGGCAGTTTCTTTCTTATCTTTCATCTCGCTTAACGTTCCATTTCGACACATTTCAGCAATTTTAGGTTCTAATGGTTCTACTTTCATGAATATTTTATTATGACGGTTTGGAGATTTTGCCATAACTGGTTCACATGAACCGGTTATAGTCTCTCTGTAATTGATCAATGGTTCTGAGGTGACAATCTCAACTTTGGCATCTCGAATTAAATTTACTGCGACATCAAGATGTAACACGCCCATTCCAGCCATTATTGTCTCACCACTTTCTTCATCAATTTTGATCACAAGGTTTGGGTCTTCTATGGTAAGTTTACGTAACGTTTCAACTAGTTTTGGGAGATCCTTTGGATGTTTTGGCTCAATTGCCATTTGTACTACAGGTTCAGAAACATATTTTGATGCTTCAAAAACAGCAATGTCCTTTATGCTAGAAATAGTTTGTCCTGCACGAGCTTCTGTTAATCCCAACAATGCAGGGATGTTTCCTGCTGCTAATTCTCCTACCTGCTCTCTTACGTTTGACATAAAGAAATTAACTGATTGCACTCTTCCCTCACGCTTTGAATCTATGATGTTAATTGTTTGACCGTCTTTTATAGTCCCTGAGAACAATCTGCCTATAGCTACTGGTCCAGCTGCAGGATCAATTGTCATATTAACAATCATCATGACAGTTGGTCCATTATCATCACAGTTTAGAATAGATTTTCCTATATCAGAGTCTAAATCACCCTTCCAGATTTTTGGAACACGGTATTTTTGTGCAACGTGTGGTGGTGGATGATGTTTTACAACCATACCTAATACTGCGTCAGCAAGTGGTGCCTTTTCAACTAAATCTTCAACTTTACCAGAATCTGAATAAGCGTCTATTACATCTTTAAAGGTAACACCTTTTTTCTGCATAATGTCAACGTTAATTGCCCATCTATCTTTTGCAGAGCCAAACGTTACACTTCCATCTTGAATAGAAACCTTCCATTTTTCTTTATACTCGTCCTCAGCATACGTATCAATTAACTGATTAAAATTAGCTACAACTGATGCAAGTGTTTCTTGCATCTTTTCAGGTGTTAATCTTAGCTCTTTGATCAGTCTATCAATCTTGTTAATATACAAAACAGGTCTAACTCTCTCTTCAAGAGACATTCTAGTAACAGTCTCAGTTTGTGTCATAATTCCTTCAACGGCATCACATACTACAACAGCCCCATCAATTGCTCTAAGGCTTCTAATTACACGACCTGAAAAATCAACATGTCCTGGCGTATCAATCATATTTATGACATAATCGTTTTCGCCTTCCTGATAATGTAGTGTGACATTTGCTTGAACAATTGTAATTCCTCTTTCTTGTTCAGCTTTCATCGAATCCATAGCAAGTGCGGAACCAGCTGTAGATGGTGAAATAATTCCAGAATGTGCCAGAAGACTATCACTCATTGTGGTCTTACCATGATCAACATGAGCAATTACGCCAAAATTTCTGATCTTGTTTTTATCACTGATTATTTTCATAACTTGTTCAGTTGATTTGTATTTAGTCATATGGCGATAGTCCTAGGTGAACACGTATTAAACCTTATGAGAAAATTCGATCAGTGTATAGAAAATTTTAAAGATCAATTTCGCTTTTTCCAATAATACTTTCTGTTATTTCAAAGTATGATTCAGGGTCTAATTCCTTTGCAAACCCCTTGTCGGTATTTATTAAATAGATAGAGTGTAAATGGGCATTTTGTATGTCATCAAACTTGATTTTTGGATTCTTGTAAAATCTATCACAGAGATCTTTCAATCTCATCAAATCGTTTTTTTCTCTTGCTTGTGGAGGTAAGAGAAATACTTTTGATATTGGTAAAATGTTGACTACTGGTGTTGCAAGTGAAAACTTTCCACAGAATTTACTATATCTAGCGATTTTACTCACAATTCTTGCCGCGTAATAATCTACTGTATCTAACGCATGTTCTGGAGGTGTAAATCCAGTTTCAATTTCAACAATACAGCTGTCATCCCCCTTAGTACCAAAAAGATCACACCTCAGTAGTTTGGATAATGATTTTTCCACATTAACAAAATATCCATGACCAATCAACTCAGAAGCACAGATTATTTCTAGTACTGAATGATTGATTTTTACCAAGTTTTGTTTATACATATCAATCAATGTTTGACGGACAAAATTGAGTTTTGGTGTATCCTTTACGCCTAACTGTTCTGAGAGTAATTCAGTTATGGCGTAGAGATCATTCTGAAATTTTTCAATATCCAAATTTAATGATTGTACGAAAAAGGGTGTTATGAAGCTTAACTAACGTTAATGAAAATGAAAGAAAAAGGCGTGACAGGTTAGATTCTAGGTGTGAAACTAAGTCTGCCTTTTGCAGATAGTATTACAATTGAAGTAATTGCAACAACTAGAACCAATGATGCTATTGTACCAAATTCTGGTACTACTGCACCGTCAGCAATTTCTACTTCAACTGATGATTTTCCAATTGCTGCAGAACCTTGTTGAGCGTTAATTGTATAAACGCCATCTTGACTCCACAATGGACCACCAACATTTATTGTTGTAGAAAGCGTGCCATCATCAACATTAAGCTGATCAACAGCAACTACGTTACCATTTGGGGCAATAACCATTAGTGTTACAGCACCTGTACCACTGGTATGTCCGGTGATGGTGATTGTTGTTGAACCTTCAACAGCATCTGCTTCAATTTCCAAACCCGCACCATGATCAGCAAACGCTGCTGGAGCATAAACTAATGATGCTACTAACATCATACTTGCAAGTATTGGTAGTGTGCTTTTGTGCATGAGATTCACTAGTACACGTAACGAAACGGTGTATATAAGGAATCTGATTGATTGGATCTGATTTTTTATTTATTTTCTTCTAAAGTTTTTCATGAAATTAAATAATCATCCAGTCCATGCCATGTAACCGCCTTCAAGATTTACTGCAGAAAAACCTGCCTTTGTTAGCTCATCTGCAGCTATATTTCCGCGATAGCCAGATGCACAATAAACACAGATTTTCTTATCTCTTAAATCCTCAATATTGCCTTTTTTTGCATTTCTGATAACTAATCCCAAAGGCATGTTTTGTGAATTTTCAATTGCAGTGTTTTCAACTTCGTCTGATTCCCTAACATCAATTATCACATATTCGTCTAGTTTCTGTTTTAATTGATCTACTGAGATTGATTCTGCCATACTATATCAGAATTCTATTAACATATATTTTTTAATGAATTATAATAATCATGAATAAAAGTGATTTACAGAAAATTATTAGAAATAATAGTACAAAGTTTGATTTGCTGATTTTTGACGAGGTGTTCCATGTTGATGAGATTAGAATTTTTCAAACTGAAAATCCTGTTACAAAACCAACGATAAGAGGCGGTGTTTATTTTGCAGATCTAAAGGAGCAAAAAATTGAAGCTGTTTTTTATGATACTGATATAACACGGCATCTTTCCAAAGCAATGCTTGGACCTAATAAATCATTTCTTGATATATTCCTAGAAGCCAAAATTAGTGATGATGAAAAAATTTCATTTGTTACAAATTTAACAAACAGTATGCAAAATTCTGCAAAAACTGTATTATATTTATCAATAAAGGATTTTAAAATTAATCAGATTAACTTGTAGAATTTATCGTATTCGACTTTTAGCTTGTCATCAGAAAGAACTTCATAGGCTTTATTAATTTCTGACATTTTTTCTTCAGTTGATTGCTTATTCCTATCTGGATGGTATTGCTTAGCAAGTTTTCTATATTGATTTTTAATCGCTGCATCTGATGCGTCAGTTGTTAGACCCAAAATCGAGTAATAGTCTGGAAGTGATTTCTTGTTATACATTTCACGAAGTTCGTCAGAGTTTATAGTTGATTTTCGTGAGCCAAAAATCTCTTCGTCAGTCCAATCTGAATGATATTTCTCATAATCACGATCTTGCTTTGATGCAAAATCGACTTCATCATATTTTGTCTTTTTACGTAATATTATATTCCGTGCTAGATATACAAAGATAGAAACCACTATTACAGTCGCAATTGCAAAAGTTAGAATAAGATCTTCTTGACTAATATCATACTCATCAATTACAGGTGGTGGGTTAACTTGGTTTCCTGAATCATAAAAAAAAGTTTTTGCCTGAATGGTCTGACCTGATTCTAACATAACATCATAATTCCCACTGACAGCCCAATTAGAAATACCAGCAATTACTAAAGTTGAGAATTCACCCTTTTCATCAAGTGAAAGCTTCTCAGTCCACACTGTATTACCTGTTGAATCCTTAATTGTTAGAAAGGCAGTATCTTGCATGTTTGATGACACTGTTCCCCAAATTGATATTATATCTGATTTTTCATAAAATGTATTATCGATGTTTATGGTGGCATCCTCTGCAAATGAATTACCAACAGATGTAAACGAAAATAGAAACAAAGCAAAAAAAACAAAAAATTGATTTCTCATAATCATTTCTTCATGACCTGAAAATATAATGTAAACTAGGTTATTTAGCCATGATTATAAATAGAAAGTTCCTCAAATGGAAAAAAAACTGTATTTTGTTAATTAATTTTCACTGATTTTTGCTAATATCAGACTTATGAAACAAAGTCATGACAATTGGTTACTGCGTAAAATGCAGAGACAAAAGAGAGATGCAAGGAACCTCAGCGATTACCATGAAAAATGGTAAACCTGCAGTAAAAGGTACTTGCCCTACTTGTAGTACATCGATGTTCAGAATAGGCAAAGCTTAATCAGAACATCAGATAACTTTTTTCAAGTATTTTTTCTACTAGTATTTCCATTCATCACTTATACCATTCCACAGGTTTCTGAATGGTTTTGGGTCTTTCTCAATTTCACCAATAATCCTATTTTCAACTACAAAAAAGAAATTCTCCATTGCGTCAACACCACCGTCATCAAAAAGTTCTCTTCCAATTTCTTTCAGACGTTGCTTTTTGGGCTCAACATCAGACGAATTCGGATTTTGTAGGCAGAATGTTAGTATGTCAATCATCTCTTCTTCTAGTAAGAAATCCGTACTGAGCACCTCACTTTGTTTTAATTTTATCATGAATTTGAGCAAGAATTAACTTCGCTCTCTCTTTATTTTCAAATGATTCAGTTTTTGCATCTAATATGGTATCAATCTCATAACTTTTATCAACTAAAATCTCTGCCACATGCTCATCAAGTGTACCATTTCCAACAAGATAATATGCAAATACTGTATTTTTTTGACCTATTCTGTGAAGTCTGTCTTCCGCCTGTCTATGAATTGCTGGACTCCAATCAAGTTCAGCAAAAATAACATAGCTTGCGTTGTTAAGATTAATCCCAACATTTCCTGCACGTAGTCCTGCAATCATGAGCTTTGTTTCACCATTCTGAAATCTTATGATCTCATTATCTCTATTTTTATCAGTTTGCCCACCTATTATTGATGCAGGATTATATTTTGATAGGCTTTGATGTAACAAATTATGAATTGCTCTATGATGACAGAAGACTACCACACTTTCTTCAATGTCCATAATATCATTAACAAAATTTATGACATGTGGTAGCTTTGCAAGTCCCGCCGCTTGCCGCTCGCTTTCTATTGCACGATGATAAGATGCTGATTTATCAAATGCAGTCTGTGCATACTTTTGCTCTTCTTCAAGTTTCTTCCAAATTTTGTCAAGTTCGGTTTTATAGAATTTTTCATCAGATGCAATCACTTCTGGATACCTCACTTTATCTTTCAGTTCTTTTAACACATCTGACTTTTTCCGTCTTAACATTACATGCTTAGTTAATTGATTACGCAGACTATCTCGCTTATTTTCTAAAACAATTGCTTTGCCTTTTTCATTGACATAACAGAAATATTCACAGAATTCTTTGAAACTGCCAAGTAATCCAGGTTTTAGTATTTCTACAATTGGCCAAATTTCTGACCCTCTATTATAAATCGGCGTTCCAGATAACCCAACACGAAATTTCACACCATCTTTTGCAGCAAGTTTTTTGATGGCAGCATACTTTTGTGTTGTTTTTGAACGTAGATGTTGAACTTCATCACAAATCACTGCACTAATTTTCAAATTCAACAAGTCAGGTAATCGTTTATGAAGTAATTCATAATTTATTATGTAAAAATCATATTTTCCTATATCATTGAGTTTTCCATTACGAATCATCATTGAGCTAGGAGGTTGATTATCTATGATTTTGCCATTTCGGCTTTTCTTTCTAAGAAATTTTTCAATTTCTCTTTGCCAATTAGTTAATGTAACTAATGGTGCAATAATTAATGCTGGGAAGGCTTTTTTTTCTTTTGATAAATAGGCTAGTGTTTGAACTGTTTTTCCAAGCCCCATCTCATCTGCGAGTAATGCATTGCCAGATGACTTGATTAGGAAGTCAAGGCCCTCTCGTTGAAAATCAAGTAATTCGCCACGAAATTGTTTACTTGGGACAGCCTGAGATAATTTTTCGATTTTTGGTGTTTTCTGTTTTTTGATAGTTAGTGGTATAATTTTTCGCTTCCAAACTGATTTTGAAAGAATGTCAAAGGGGTATCGATCGTCAATCATTTTTAATTTTTTGATATTTTCGTCACTGTCTGAAACTATTACTTCGTCAGGTTTGTCACCATACCATCCACGAGGGATTAGTTTTGAGACCATATTAACAGCACGAGTCCCAGAAATTTTCCAGCACCACGTTCCAGAGTAACGATCTAGTACGAATTCTAATGTTCCAAAGTTTGTCATTATATCTATCCTAATTTTTAGCTGGTATGTATCTGGAGTTTATGAATCTTGGGGTTGAAAATACCTATGTTATACCTGAATTGAGAAGTTTTAGACATCGATCAACGAGTTCTTCCAGTGTGACTGATTCTAGTATAGGTTGCAAATCATTAGGTGTGGCTGCACCAAGTGCGCATAAAGAATATACATACTCTAGAGTGGGAGTGTCAGTTTTCAAATAGTATTGCTGAAGCATTAGATCTAATTGTTCTGATGAAATAACTTCTGGTGCAGCCATCAATGATATTTTCTTTTTCCATGACTCAATCAAACATTCCCAATCACTGATAGTAATAATACCATCTATATCATCTAATAACTCAACTTCAGCTTGAAGATACATCTTCCCAGATTCAGTTGATTTATGATGAAGATCTTCGATGTTTTCTTTACCCTTATCTGAGTATGGATCATAATTATCAGGCTTACTCAAAGATGGTTTAATCACACTGATTATTCGAAATCTTCTGTGACCTTTTGTGTTTAATAATAAATGACCGCTTGTCGAATCAAGATCATTACACTCAATTATTTTTGCAATTGTTCCGATATTATATGGTGCGTCCCAATCTGAGATGGTTCTATCTGAGCTAACCAAGCAAACTCCAAATTGTTTGTCAGATAACATACAATCATCTACCATCTGCTTATATCGTGGCTCAAAAATTCTAAGTGGTAATTCTTGATTAGGAAACAATACTAGATCCAAAGGGAAGATTGGAATTATCTTAGTTTTGCTCATAAGTTTGATATTATTTCATCATATAAAATTTAAATCAGCAACCAAAAATATTTTAAAAATGAGGAATTGGTATATTTTATGGAAGAAGGTGCAAAGGATCTCATAGTTCTGGGTGCTATCAATAACGGTGCTAAACAGTTCAATAAGATTTCTAAGGTGACGAAGATCGAACCAGAAGAACTTAATGGCATTTTAGAGAAACTTGAAAATCGTGGATTCATTATTATCCAAGAGGTAAAGGGGTGGTTAGGGAGAAAAATTGAATTGGTTGTAACAGAAAAGGGAAATAAAGAGATTGAAGAGAGAGTTCATGAATTAGAAGGAAAATGGGAATATATGAGAAACGCGTATGAATCTGGTGATAAACAAAAATTACAACAAATTATGAAAGATGAAAAGTCATTTCTCCCTACAATGATGTTTTTTGGTATTATTGATATTATGATGTTTAGTATGATGTTTAGTATGATGGGTATGGCTATGTCGAGTTACATACCAGCTGAAGATATGTCACAATTTAATGATGGTGCGGCAGGTGATAATCTTGGTGACTCTGGTATGGATGATAGTGGATTTGATATTGATATAGGATTTTAAAAATTTGATGTACACATCGTTTGATAATGTTGGATTACTGAAAGTACTATCATTCCTAAAATCTCATAAATCAGAATATTTATCTGGTCAAGACTTGAGTGATGTCCTAAAAATTAGTAGAGTTGCAGTATGGAAACACATCAAAAAAATTCGTGCGCTTGGCTATACGATTGAATCTAAACAAAAACGTGGATATAGATTTATGAAGACTACAGAACATCTTCTTCCGTGGGAAATTTCTTCTAAACTAAAAACAAACTATATTGGTAAGAGAATATACTACTTCGAAGAAACTGATTCAACACAAAATTTTGCTTTACAAATCGCACAAAATAAAAAAGAAAATGGAACGATAGTAATTGCTCAGAAACAAACACATGGAAAAGGTAGGTTAAACAGAAAATGGATTTCGCCTAAAGGCGGTATTTGGTTTTCAATAATATTACAGCCAAATTTTACCATTGAGGAATCTGTATTACTACCAATTGTAACGGCAGTGGCACTATCTAATTCCATTCAAAAAAGTCTAAAAATAAAAACTAACGTAAAGTGGCCAAATGATATAACATTAAACAGAAAAAAAGTGGCTGGAATAATAATTGATGCATCTTTTCAGTCAAATGACATTGAAAACATCATAATTGGTGTGGGTATAAACTATAAAATAAAATCAAAAGAATTAGAAAAAAGAATAATAACAACGCCTAATTTTTATGGCGCTAATTCACTTCTAAATGAGTCACAAACCAATCCTCCAATTACTTTGATCAAAGACTTCATTCATGAACTAGAAAAAAAGATTGATGAGTTATCAAATGGCAGAAAATCAAAAATCATTAGAGAGTGGACAAAAAATTCAGAGACTATCAATAAAAAAGTTATAATTAATACAACAAATGGAAAAATTTCAGGAACTGCAAAAAAAATTGATAGTGATGGAGCTTTGATATTAAAAACTAAACATGGTGATAAACGTATTCTTGTTGGAGATATAACGATAAGCTAATTGGTTATAATGATGGTTTGTTTAGTTTAGAATAGAAAAAATTTGTTTTTAGTTTATTCCACAATTATTATTCCTTGCATCCATGGATGAACCATACAAAAGTAATCATATGTTCCTGAATTATCAAGTGTTACAGAATAGCTCATATCAATCATGATTAAACTACTATCCCATACACCATCTGGACCATCAATTGCATTACCACTGGTTACTGTGTGTGGAGCAGTATCAGAGTTTACAAAAGTCACGGTATCACCTACTCCAATTGTAACTGTGCTTGGATCATAACATTCTGGTTCACACCCAGGTGATGCAGAACCTGCTACTGGTACGACTTTAACATTCATTGGTACTGCTGCTTTATCTGCTGCTGCTTTATCTGCTGCTGCTTTATCTGCTGCTGCTTTATCTGCT
>CAYVWD010000032.1:0-16063 GCA_964455405.1 uncultured Candidatus Nitrosopelagicus sp.
TTTGATTGATCTATGCATAAACACATCAAAAACTTTCATCTACACGTCTGCATTACCATCATCTATCAATCATTATTCTTTAAAGAGATTCAATTCAAACAGAGAAGCATATAGAAAAAGATTATGGAAAAAAATCAATCAATTTCATCATAGATTAAATGAGATAGGATTTTCTACCACCTCAACTAGTCAAATAATTCCAATTATAATTGGAAACGAAAAGAAAGTAGTAGAATTTTCAAGGTTTTTAATGAATGAAGGAATATTTGCACAGGCAATTCGTTATCCAACAGTTAAGAAAAATCAAGCAAGGATTAGAGTTTCTATTTCAGATTGGTTGTCAGAAAAAGAGATAGAATTATCTATACAGATTTTAGAAAAAGCAAAAAGAAAATTTAATTTAAACTGATTATCTCATCATATCATAGCCACCAAACATTGGTGAACCCATGAAGAATGCAATTGCTACTACTATTCCTAGTACAACCCCAACTGCAATAAACCGATTATTCATGAAATAAACAAATTGTTGCCAGTTAAAAAGTAATTGAATGAAAATAATATTATTAATTGAGAAACTAATTTAGTATATGGTGGAGATTAACATTTTTCTTGCACTAATTGCAGGATTTAGTTCGTTTTTTGCACCATGCATACTTCCTATCATTCCAGCATTTTTAGCATATATTTCTGGAATAACAATTTCTGATATGACAAAATCAACAGAATCACAAATAATTTCTATAAATAAAACTAATGTCATTCTGAACACAATTTTCTTTGTTATAGGATTCTCAGTGGTTTTCTCGGCATTAGGTGTAACAATAAATTCACTATTCACATCATCTGCAAATGAACTTATTTCTAGTTTTAATTATATTGGCGGTATAATCATAATTTCTTTTGGTTTGTTTATGATAGCAAGTTCTAAAATTCAAAAATTAAATTTTGAAAAAAAGATTTTCCCTTCACGAACAGGTGTAAGTTTTCCATTGTCATTTATTTTTGGTCTTGCGTTTGCAGCAGGTTGGACTCCATGCGTAGGTCCAATTTTGGGCTCAATACTTACACTTGCTGCAACTACACCCGGTGATGCATTCAATCTACTGTTAGCATATTCTGCTGGAATTGGTATTCCATTCATAATTATGGGTATATTCATTACACGGGCCAGTAGTTTTGTCAAAAAAATCAGTAAGCATTTAAAGTATTATACAGTAATTTTAGGCACATTAATTATAATTTTAGGCGTTTTGGTATTCTTCAATCAGTTAGCAATAATAGCAAGTTTTCCACTTTTGAACAATCTGATAACTGATGTATAAAATGAAGACTGAAATAAAGACTGCAATAATATGTGGAATGATCATTACAGTTGGAATAATATCAATATCAATTTTTTATAACGAAATCGATATGAAAGGTAATACAATCACCAGTATTGAGATTGATGATAAATCTAAACTGCAGAAGGCTCCAAACATACTAGATGCAGCTGAATACATTAACACATCACCAAATAAACTTGCTAAAATCTTGGAAGGGAAAGTTGTCCTATATGATATTTGGACATACAGCTGTATTAATTGTATTAGAACACTTCCATACATCACTGCTTGGGATGAAAAATACAATGATGATGGATTAGTTATTGTTGGAATACATACACCAGAATTTGAATTTGAAAAGGATAAAGACAACGTATTGGCAGCCATGCAAAAATTTGATATTAATTATCCAGTAGTTCTTGATAATGAAAAAGAAATATGGAATGCGTTTCAGAACCAATATTGGCCAAGAAAGTATATAGCCGATCATAATGGATACATTCGATATGATCACATTGGTGAAGGTTCATACAAAGAAACTGAAGAAGTTATTCAGAAATTACTTAAAGATCGTTCAGAATTATTTGGAACTTCGATTGGTAGTTTTGATTTAACTAAATTAAACGAATTTGAACATTCAGTATTTAGAACACCTGAACTTTATTTTGGATATAAGTTTGCAAGTGGAAGAAATCAATTAGGTAATGAACAGGGATTTCAACCAGAAAGTATAGTTGAGTATAAAATTCCACCAGAAATAAAACAACATTATTTTTATTTAGATGGAAAATGGAAGAACACAAAAGATAGTATGAAGCTTGTATCAGAGAGTGGTTCAATCATGCTAAATTATAATGCAAAACAGGTGAACATTGTTGCATCTAATAATTCAGTATTAGAAGTATTTGTTGATGGAAAAATAATCCCTCATTACATGGTTGGTTCAGATCTGATATCACAAAATAAAATTATTGTTTCAGAGGCAAAATTGTATAATATTATCAATTCAAGTGATGCTGAATCACATGAATTAGTCATAAATGTTAAAGGGTCAGAATTTGAAATTTTTACATTTACCTTCGGTTAATTTACGAATAAAATTTGTTATCTGCTAATAAAATTTGATCCAATTACATTATTTTTTTTTAGTTGAGTCATAAAATGCTCAATTATGAAGAATAGCCATGGTATCATTTACAGATAAATGGAATGCGTTAAAAAATAATGAAAAACTGTCACAGGCATTCCTGGGTAAAGTTAAACCAGATGCACCTCTAAAAAATAGATTAGATGCTGCACAAAAGAAACTCCAATTACAAATTAATAGATTATCAGAAATTGATACAAAACTAAAACAAAAAAACGATGTGATTTTTGAAAAAATTGTTAGTGCAAAAAAATCAAACGATGAAAATTATGCAAGGGTATATGCAAATGAATTAGCTGAAATTAGGAAACATAACAAGATGATAAGTAATGCAAAATTATCAATGGAGCAAATTCAGATCAGATTAAACACAGTTTCAGAACTTGGTGACGTAGTAGTTACATTAAGTCCATGTATGTCACTCATTAAAGGATTAAGCACATCATTAGGTGGAATGATGCCAACTGTATCAGAATCAATGCAAGATCTTTCAACTATGCTTGGTGATATAGTTACAGGTTCATCAATAACTCATGATGGTACACTAGGGCAAATTGATGCAACTAATTCCGATGCAACTTCTATACTTGAAGAAGCACAGGCAATTGTTGAGGGTAACACGAGGCAAATTATGCCAGATCCACCTTCAACAACGACGATAGATAACATCTTGCAAGAACGAGAACAAATCTAATTCTTTTCACTGATTTCTAATAATAACTTCTTAATTCTAGAAATTGTTGGATAGCTATATCCTCTTTTTCTATAATTAGCAATCATAAGCTTCCAATTTTTTAATCTCCAAATGGCCTGCTCCGAAGTAATTGAATGAATTTCTTTTTGTATTATACTTTTTCTTCCAACTTTTAGTGTTCCTGCATCTTTCGCGCGCCATCTATTTTTGGCAAATTTTAATCCGATTAAAATTTCTTGCAAAGGCATTTCATTAAAAGATGATTGAATTATCTTTAGATCATTTTTAGATACTGACTCTGAACTAAAAATAGTAATTTTTGTTGGCATATTGTTTACTTATTACACTAAAATAAGATATGACTGCTAAATTTCATTCAACAAATTCATAATTTTTAGCAACCAATAAAACTGAAGAAAGAATGATTACAAGCAGTATTATATATCGCAAATCCAAAAATTGCCAACGCGCACAATGCAAGAGGAATAATCACCGCTTTTTCCTTGAAACCCATGACATTGTATCATCACAAATGTTAAATTAACCATGCGAAAGAATTTCATTCATAATGATGCAATCACAGCAAGGTTATGATAGAGCAATTACAGTTTTTTCACCGGATGGACGACTATTTCAAGTTGAATATGCAATTGAGACTGTAAGACGAGGTGCATTAGCACTAGGAATAAAAACTAATGATGGAATAATCATAGCAGTTGATGAAAAAACAAAGAAATTGCAAATTTCAGACAGACCACAAAAACTTTTTCAAATTGATTATCATATAGGCGCTGCTGCTGCGGGATACATTCCTGATGCAAGAGTGCAAATTGATAATGCAAGATTTTTTTCACAAAGTAATAAATTAGTTTATGACGAACCAGTTGAAGTTCAAACTGTTGCAAAACATTTAGCAGATCAATGCCAACAATATACACAGTATGGTGGTGCAAGCCCAATTGGTGTTTCATTAATAATTGGTGGAATTGATTCAACTGGTAGCTCTTTGTATCTAACTGATCCTAGTGGTGCATATATCTTATACAATGCTATTGCAATTGGTGGAAATTCAGAGACTGCAAATGAGTTCCTTGAAAAAAACTATAATGAAAATATAACACTTGAAGACGCAATGATGTTGGCAATATCTACAATTCAGAATTCAAATGAATCACCAAACGATGTTAACAGTATTAAAATGTCGCAGGTGAAATCTGATACAAAGGAATTTGAATTTATTGAAAATAAGAAAATAAAAGAATTATCTGATAAAGCAAAAGCTAAATATCCATCTGAGAAGAAATAAATTTTTATCAAGCAAGTTCTAAATTTTAATATGAAACTATCTATAGCTATACCAGATTCGACATTATCTGATGAAAAAACTTTAGAAAATAAAACTAGGAAAATTGCCTCTATTGCAAGAGCATGTGGTATTTTCAGGGTGGATGAAATAATAATTTATCGTGATGGTAGAGACAATAATGATGATGCTAAATTATTTATAACTATTTTAAAATATTTAGAAACTCCACAGTATTTCAGACGACATGTTTTTGGTAAAACAAATCTCCTAAAATTTGCTGGTGTTCTGACACCACTAAAAATACCTAATCAAATAGGTACATCAGATCCAAAAAAAATACAAAGTGGTGATATCAGAGAAGGTGTAGTTGTAAGCATAAAGGGCCAAAAAGGTATAGATATTGGAGTTAACCAAATCATTTTTCATCATAGCAAGCATGGTATTGGTCAAAGAATTCTGGTTCAAATAAAAAATACATTTCCAAACTTTTCAGTGAAAGAGATCACCAAAAGTGAAATTCCCAGTTATTGGAGTTATAATGTTAAACATTCAGGAAACCTATTCTCATTATTGTCTACTTGGAATGGAATTAAAATATTAACGAGTCGAAAAGCAAAAATTCTCAATCAATCATATATCAATGAATTAAAAAAATCAAAGATGCCAGTTTTGGTTGTTTTTGGTTCAACTACCAAAGGAATACATGATATCCTAGGTAACAAAATTAGTAACTTACAGAAAACAAAAATAATTAATTTTTTTCCTAATCAAGGTACTGAAACTGTACGAGTTGAAGAAGCGGTAATTGGAGCTCTTGCGATTCTTAACGTATAGCCGATCTAATCGTTAACAAATAAATTAAAAATAAATTCAAAATTATTATGGCAAATCGTAAAAATTTTCTAATTTTAGCAATTTTGTTGGGAATAGCAGGAATTGTAATTGGTTCAATTACAATTTTTACAATGATAAAGGAATTATCTATTTTCTAGAAAAAACATATAGAAAAACAAAGATTTCTACATAAATTTCATTTAGTATATAAGACGGTTAACGACTTTTTTCGATTATCAATGGGACATAGAAAACATAGTCAACCACGAAGAGGAAGTTTAGCATATTCTCCTAGAGGTCGTGCTAAAAGTATGGAAGCCCGAATTCGAGCTTGGCCACAGATAAATTCTGATGAGCCAAAATTACTAGCACATGCCGGATTTAAGGCTGGATGTGTTCAACTGGTAAGCATTGATGATCGTGAGCATGTACCAAATCATGGTAAACAAATTGTAACATTAGGAACTGTAATCGTTACACCGCCATTAGTTGTGATAGGGATTAGAGGCTATGGTAAAGATGTTAATGGAAAATATGCAAGATTTGATGTTTTTACAAAAGATGCACCAAAAAATATTGAAAAATTAATCAAAATTAAACCTGCAGACACAGACATTGAAGATGCTGAGAAATTACTTGGTAAAATAAAAGAAATCTATGCACTAGTTTCAATTACACCGAGATTAGTAGGATTGGAACAAAAATCACCATATATCTTTGAAGTAGGTGTAAAAGGAGGTGATATACAAAAACAGTTTTCTTTTGTAAAGGATTTGCTTGGAAAGGAGGTAAAAATTGATCAAGTCTTTGAAAATGGAACATATGTTGATGCAGCAGCAATTACAAAAGGTAAAGGTTGGCAAGGTGTAATCTATCGATTTGGTGCAAAAAGAAAACAACATAAATCAAGGAAAACTGTTAGAGAGTTAGGTTCGTTAGGTCCTATATCTCCACAAAATGTTATGTATACAGTTCCTAGAGCTGGACAAACAGGATTCCATCAAAGAATAGAATATAACAAAAGAATAATGGTAATGAGTAATACCGACAAAGAGGAATTTATAATAAATCCTGATGGCGGTTTCAAACATTTTGGAAATGTTAATGGAGATTTTATAATTGTAAGAGGTTCAGTTCCAGGAACATATAGGCGATTAATTAAATTAAGAAAACAAATACGAAAAGAACCAAAAAAAATTACCAAACCAAATGTTTTGGAGGTTGTGATTTAATGAAAGTTGATGTATTAAATCTGGACGGTAAAAAATCTGAGCAGATCGAACTGCCTATCATATTTAACACAGAAATTAGTCACTCTCTAATCCATCAATCATATATAAAATTAGAATCACATGGATTTCAAAAACATTCAACACATCCAACAGCAGGACAAGACGTTGTAGCCGATTCGAATGATCCGCCAACAGGCAGAGGTATTGCAAGAATAGCTAGAATGAAAGGTGGTGGAGGTGGAAGACAAGGACAGGCTGGAGAAGTTGCTGGAACTAGAGGTGGAAGACAAGCTCACCGTCCTTATGCAAATAAAGTGATTTATAAAAAAATCAATAAAAAAGAAAATAAATTAGCATTATGTTCAGCAATAGCTGCAACCACATCAAAGGAACTTATTCAAGCTAGAGGTCATAAAACTGATGGTATAGAATCATTTCCAATAATAGTGTCAGATGACATAGAAAATATTCAAAACACAAAAAAAATGATTCAGGTGTTAGATAATTTAAAAATAACTCAAGATGTAAGGCGACTTGATAAACGGAAAAAACGTACTGGTAAAGTTGCTCTCCGAGGTCGTACATCAAAGATTGGTAAAAGTGCTCTTTTTGTTGTATCTAACAATGAAAAAATTTCTAAGGCATGTTCTGGTATTCCAGGTATTGATACATGTTCAGCGAAAGATCTAAGCGTGTTAGATGTTGCACCTGGAGGAAATTTAATTAGACTTACTGCATTTTCAAAAAAAGCGATTGAGGAAATCTCACAAATAAAATCAAATCATTTGGAGTTAATGGTGACATTGCAATGAATGTAGAAGATGCAACTGCAATCATCCTTCGTCCATATATTACAGAAAAGACATTTGCGATGGTTGAGAATGAACAAAAAATATGTTTCTTAGTAAAAAAAGAGGCATCAAAACCAATGATACATGAGGCGGTAAAATTACTTTATAATGAAAATACAATAAATATAGAAACTGCTAGAACAATCTATGGTAAAAAGGCCTTTGTAAAGTTTGAATCTACAGATAAAGCCAGAGATTTGGCTACAAAAATAGGAATGCTATAAATTGACACACAAATTCAAAAATAATATAGAGGGTGTAAAAATTTGGTAAAAGAGTTTAATTTTAAAGGAAAATCAAATGAGGTTCTACTGAATGTGTCTAATGATGAACTATTTAGTTTACTTAACTCTAGACAACGACGCTCATTAAAGCGTGGTTTATCAGATAACAAAAAGAAGTTAATTGCAGAAATAAAACTAGCAAAACAAGGAAAAAACAAAAACCCAATAAAAACACATCAGCGAGATCTTATAATTTTACCATATATGTTAGGCGTAACAATCAATATCTATTCCGGTAAAGAATTCACACCAATAACAATTTCCGCTGAAATGATAGGACATTATCTTGGTGAATATGTGATTACAAATAGAAGAGTTAGTCATGGCGCTCCAGGTGTAGGTGCCTCAAGATCTAGCTTGTACGTCCCACTGAAGTGATTAAAATGGTCAAATACAAATATGCATTTCAAAATTATGATTCGACAAGACATGTTAGAGCATCAATGAGAGAGAAAAAAATATCTCATAAACATGCAAGAGAAATTGCGAAGGCTATCAAAGGATTAAATATTGAAAAAGCACGAGATTATCTTCAGAGTGTAATTCAGCAAAAAAGATGTATACCATTTAAAAGATTCAACAAACAGGTTGGACATAGAACAGATCCGGGTGTAATGTCAGGAAGATATCCAGAAAAAGCAGTGACAGAGGTTCTAAAATTATTAGACAATCTAGAGTCAAATGCCGAATACAAAGGTATGGATATGGATAGACTAAAAATTGTTAATGCAACATCTCAAAAAGGCGTTGCTATTGAAAGATTTATTCCGAGAGCGCAAGGTCGTGCTACACCCAAAAATGATATCATGACACATTTTGAAATAGTTGCACAGGAGGTATAGTTATGTCTGCAGTAAAAAATGTTATCAAAGACAATTATAATATGATGCTTTTGAATAATTATCTAAAAGTAAAAATTAAAGAATCTGGGTTTTCAAAAGTTGAAGTCTCAAAAACACCAACTGGTACAAGGGTTGTATTATTTGTTACGCGTCCAGGAATAGTAATTGGTCGAAAAGGAACTGGAATTAGAGAACTTACTGAAAAACTAGAAACTGAATTTGGTCTGAAAAATCCTCAACTTTCTGTAGAAGAAATCAAAAAGCCTGAGCTTTCTCCTAGAGTTATGTGTAATAGAATGGCATCACATCTTGAAAGAGGAACTGCTTTTAGACGTGCAACTATGTGGACCATGCAACAAATTATGGAAAACGGTGCTATGGGTACACAAATAACAATATCTGGTAAACTGCGTGGTGATAGATCAGCATTTGAAAAACATGTTGCAGGAATCTTACCAAGAGCTGGACATCATGCAGATGTTATTGTTTCGGAGGATATTGTTCATGTAGAGACGCCTATGGGTCTAATTGGGATTAGAATTAGAATAGCTCAAAAAGAAAAACTTATTCCTGAATTTGAATTTAAAGAAAAAACTCCTCAACAGAAAAAAGAGGATCTTAAAACTAAACATGAAGCAGATGAATTGGCAAAAAAAGCACAAACTGAATCAGAGTTAATTAAAATTGAGGAAGAAAAAATTAAAAAAATTGATAGTATGGAAGAAGCTGAGGAGGAATTAAAATAATGAGTAAATTAAAAATGAAGGCAATTCGCGAAATGAATGAGAAAGATCTAAAGGATCGGATTGAGCAAATGAGGACTGAATTAGCAAAGTTACAAATTGAAAATGCTAAAGGAACACTACGTAAAGAATCTGGGAAAATTAAACCAATAAAAAGAAACATTGCAAGATTATTAACTGTGCTAAATGGAATGAAAAAATAATGAATGATATAACGCTAGAAGTAATTGGAACAAATGTACTTGTCATTGAATCAACAAATAAGCAATTAGTTGGAATTTTGGGTAAAATAATTGATGAAACCAGACACATGTTAACACTTGATACTAAGTTTGGTAAAAAATTAATACCAAAAAATACATCTAAATTTAAAATTTCTAAAAACAATAAAACAATCATTCTTACTGGTACACAATTGTCTAAGCACCCATACGAACGATTAGAGGTATTAAATTGACTAGAGATATTGGAATCAAAATAAAATTACCAGAGGAAGAACCAGATAAGGATGACAGAAAGAATCCATTTAATGGAACTCTATCTGTACGTGGAAAGTTATTTGAAGGAAAAGTTGTAAAAAACAAAGCACGTGATACTGTAGTTATACAAAAAGAATTACCTGTATATTTTAGTAAATTCAAAAGATATGCAAGAAGTAAAAATAGTATACATGCACATGTTCCAAGTAATTTAAAAATCAATGAAGGTGATATAGTTATTGCTGCAGAGTGTAGACCAATAGCAAAATCAGTATCTTTTGTAGTTGTGGGGGTTAAAGAATAATGGGAGGTGCACGAAGTAAGGGTGGTAAGAATGTAATTGATTTTAGGCTGTATGTAACTAGATCAATTCCAGTCGGTGCACGGATAGTTTGTGCAGATAATACAGGAGCAAAAATTTTGGAGGTAGTAAATGTACATAATCATAAAACCAGAGTTTCAAGATTGCCAGCAGCTGCAGTTGGTGATTTTTGTAATGTTGTTGTTAAAAAGGGGCCAGCTGAATTAAGAAAACAAATCTTTGGCGCAGTAATTATAAGACAAAAATATGCAATTAACCGAATTAATGGTGTAAGAGTTCAGTTTGAAGATAATGCTGGAGTGTTAATCACCCCAGAAGGTGAGGTAAAAGGAACTGACATAAAAGGACCTGTTGCATCTGAAGCGACCGAAAAATGGCCACGAGTTGCAAACTTGGCATCAATGGTGGTATAATATGAAAGCAACAAAAATGAGGAATAAACAAATTTACTATGCTACATTAAAGACTTCTAGTAAACAATTATCTAGCATACTTTCAAAAAACCTAAGAAAAAAATATGGAAAAAAAAGTGTTCGTGTAAAAGAAGGTGATTCTGTTAAAGTGATACGTGGTGAATTTACTGGTGTTGATGGAAAAGTTACAGATGTTTCTGCTGCTGATAATGGTCTAACAATTGAAGGAGTAAAAAAAGAGAAATTAAAAGGCGAGAAATATGACGTCTTTATTCACACTAGTAATATTGTGGTTACTGGACTAAATACGGATGATAAGTGGAGGATCAATAAATTAGAAGGTAAAAATGTCAGAGCCGCACGACCTGAAACTGACAAAAAAGAAATGGTTGACAAAGAAACAGTGAAAGAAAAGAAAGAATCATCATCTAAAAAAGAAAACATACAAAAAACAATAAAAAAGGAATTTAAAACAAACAAACAAACGTTGGAGATGAAATAATTGGTGAAAATAGCTGGTAGTAAAAAACTAAAACGACAAATGGCTCCATTATTTTGGGGAATTACAAGAAAAAATAAACGATTTGTTGTAACAGTTCGTCCTGGTTCACATGGTAAGAATGTGTCAATTCCATCGTCAGTATTCTTACGCGATATGCTGAAAACAGTAAAAACCCTAAGAGAGGCTAAATTTGCAATTTATAGTGGAAGAGTTATGGTAGATGGGGTAAAAAGAAAATCAATACATCATGGTATCGGCTTAATGGATGTTGTAGAATTAGATGGGCTGAATGAAATATATCGCTTAGTCCCAAAAGATGGTGCGCTTTTACGACCAGTAATAATCAACGAGTCTGAAAAATCTAAGAAACTAGCCCAAGTTAAATCAAAAACAACTATTAAAAATGGTAAAACACAGATTGGATTTCACGATGGTAGATCATTAATTGATGAGACAGAAGTTAACGTTGGTGACACATGTATTTTACAAATACCAGAGCAAAATATTCTTGATATAATCAAATTAGAAAGAGGTGTACAAGGATTAATTACACAGGGGATAAACGCAGGAAAAATAGGAGTTATTGAAGAAATCAAAGAAGGTACGTTTGTTCTTCCTAAACGTGTTAATATTAAACTAGATGAAAGACAGATTGAGATTCCGGCTGAAATGATAATGGTTGTTGGAAAAGACAAACCAGTAATGGGAATTGGGTGATAAAATGGCACAAAAATCTCAGAATGTGATGAAGGAGATAAAACTAGAAAAAGTAGTTCTTAATATGGGCGTTGGTAAATCTGGTGATGCAGTAGAAACCGCAAAGAAAGCATTAGATCAAATATCAAATAAAAAATCATGTAATCGTTCTGCTAAAAAAGCACAACGTGATTGGGGTGTTCGAAAGGGTGAGCCTATTGGTGCATCTGTTACAGTGAGAGGTAATGATGCTAAGGTTTTGTTAAAAAAATTATTTGAAGCAAAAGGAAATAATGTTAATGGACGATCATTTGATAATATGGGCAATCTATCGTTTGGAATATTAGAACACATTGACATTCCAGGAATAAAATATGACCCCAAAATTGGAATTTTAGGATTAGATGTAAGTGCTAGATTAACCCGTCCGGGTTATAACATTAGAATAAGAAGCAAGCATAGATCGAGCGTTGGAAAAATGCATAAAATTACATCTGTAGAAGCAAAAGAATATCTAACAAAAGAATTCGGAGTTGTTGTTTCATAATGGTAAAAAATAGATCTTATGGTGATCGTGGCACTGGATATACAGAAAGAAAAGAAAAGAAATTTGGACGAGGATCCAGATGGTGCAAGAATTGTGGTTGTTACACATCATGTATTCAAAAATATGATTTACACTTATGTAGAAAATGTTACAGAGAAGTTGCAAACTCTCTAGGATTTAAAAAATTAAGGTGATATGTAATGCCAGCGACTAATGTTTTAGCGAATCTTTTTGTTACAATAGATAACACTGAATCTAGAAGAAAATCAGAATGTGTGATACTTCCCACTTCAAAATTAGCAGTGAGTGTTTTGAATACTCTAAAAAAAGATGGTTACATTAAAGATTTCAAGTATGTAGATGATAATCGTGGTGGTAAATTTACAATTGAATTATTTGCAAAAATATCAAAATGTGGATCTATTACACCACGATTCAAAGTAAAAAAAGATGAATATTCAAGTTGGGAACAACAATACCTACCATCATACCGTAGAGGTATGCTTTTAGTTACAACAAATCAGGGTGTAATGTCACATCATGAAGCCATAAACAAAGGATTAGGAGGATTTTTGATAGGTTATGTCTACTAAGCAATTAGATAAATTTTCAACCGAAGTTAAAATTCCAGAAAATGTTAAAGTATCTTTTAAGTCATCTATGTTGACTGTTGATGGCCCACTTGGAAAAACATATAAAAATTTCAAAAAAATTCCTGTGGATATAGAAATTAGTGATAATATAATTTCATTGAAAGCGCAAGGTACAAGAAACGCTAATTATGCAATAATGAACACAGCGCGCTCTCTCATTAGAAACATACTTGAGGGTGTAATTGATGGTTACACAATAAAGATGAAAGTAGTTTTTTCACACTTCCCAATTAATGTTAAAGTAGAGGGAACGCAAGTATTAATTGAAAACTTTCAAGGTGAACGTGCACCGAGAGTAACCAGAATTTGGGGTGAGACAAAAGTGGTACCAAAAGGTGACGATGTTATCATCACTGGTCATGTATTGACGGATGTTTCACAAACCGCAGCAGAAATTGAAAATAAATCTAGAGTTAAAAATAAAGATCATCGTGTGTTTTTAGATGGAATTTATAAATTTGAAAAGAAGAAAGGAATAGAAAAGTAATAATTTACCAAATGCTGATTTAATTGACATTAGATTCTGAATTCAAAAAACAGACTGAAAAACTTATTACTGAAACGCTAGAATTATACAAAAATGCTGGCGCATCACCTAGAATAAGTGATGTATGGAAATGTCAAAACACTGGTGATTTTTTGTGTGGATTTTTTGTAGGTGAGATGGTTGGATCTGCATTAAGTGCATTTCAAGTCTATCATAAAAGAGAACCAACTTCAGAAGAACATATGGAAATTGTAGAGATTGTTGAAAGGCACACTAATGAAATTAGTGAGTTTTTTTCAAAATTCAATAATAGTTAATTTCGGAAGAATTAAATCGTAATTTATTAGGAAAAATCTAGTGCCGCCCTAGCTCAGCGTGGTAGAGCGTTCGACTGTTAATCGATTGGTCATCAGTTCAAGTCTGATGGGCGGCGCCTTCTAATCTTCAAAATAAGAAAGATGAACTTTTGGTTGTATTTAGTTTAGATCGTTAGACCATTGCGATCTAATATTAGATCCATAATAGAAGATATGCAGGAGGTTTACATTGGCCAGAACTAGAAGAGCCAACAGATATTGTGTTGATTGTGGTGCAAGGTTGGTATATTATCCACGATTATCTAATCCAAAAGCGCCAAATGAGCATAGAATACTTGTTTATGCATGTCCAGATTGCACTGAAGACTTTGAAAAACCAAAGATGTTTTCAATTAAACGAAATATTGTTGAAGAGCCATTAGAAACAGTAGAAATTGAAATTAATCAAACCAGAAAGAAACTTGCAAAAAGTAATTAGAGATTAAATTTTATTTTGATTATGTATCCAGAAAGAAAAAGGAGTAATTGGTGGTTTCTCGTACCAATATTATTTGGAATAATTGGTGGTATTATTGGATATTTTGCATTAAGACGTGACGCTCCTCAAAAAGCAAAAAAATGTTTGTACTTGGGACTGATTCTTACAGCAATTAACATAATTGCTAATATTGCATTAATTTCAGCAGGAATAGGTTTTGATCAAGCTTACGATGTAAATGTATGAATGTTTCTAAACTCGAGTTTAGAAACATTAGTAATCTAAACATGTTAAACATCTTATACTGTAAGAGATTTCTTTCATTATGTCTAGACTAAGAGATAGTGTTGAAAGATGGCTAACACATGAAAATTATTCTTTTAAAATATCTCATACCGATGATACATCATTCAAAATATTAATTAAAAATGGTGCTGGGCTTGGTAATAATATAGAAGTGTTTGAACCAAATAATCAAGAAAACATTCTTGTGGTTGGTGTTAAAGCGTCATTTCATCATAAATTAATTCGTAGATTTTTAGAATTAAATGAAAACGAAAAAGAAAAAATAAAAAGCAAGATATCAGATTTTTGTTATTCCATTAAAGCAGTTCATAAGTTTCTAGATGAAGATGGTAAAAAAATGGTTGGGATTTACATTGTTTTAGATAAACCCGAGCAGCTCAATCAGCCATTTTTTATCACAACATTACAAGAAATCGTCGAAATGAGTGAAAAAACAAATCGATTCCTGATCAAGGCCTTTTAGTATTAATTTTTTAATCCACTAGTAAAAGCTAAACCCCCAATACATAGGTCCTTTTTTATGAATAACTGATTTTTTCCAAATTCGTAAAAACCAGGGGGGGTTGAACATTTGTTCGTAAATATGATAATCAAATGTCAAAATAGCCCCATTACCCATAAAACGATTTGAAAATAATGACGTCATGCCAATTTTAATCGTGAATCGACATACCCCCATATTTTTACAAAAATAATGAGGAAATAATCAGTTCTTATTTTCATCTGACTGCATATTATGGTTATACCTTAACTTTGTTTAAGGTATCCAAAACCTACCATATCAAATTACTAATATTTCTAAATTCGAATTTAGAAATATTAGTAATATCTAGTCGTCAGACACTGTTAATTTAGGAAGTACAAAAATTTTCTCTGGCTCAATTTTAAGAATAATTCTTTTTTCATCAGGGCGCTTGAAAGGATAATTTTCTTTTCCCAGGTATTGCATTGTGAGAAAATCAGCGTGTTTGTAATCATAATCAGGTAAAATTTCCACCACTTTACCCCTAATTGATGTCATATCTAATGGATTTTTTATGTCAACTACAGAAACTGCAACGCGAGGATCACGAAGGATATTTCTATGTTTTAATCTACCCTCTGCAGTGTTTATCAGAATATGTGAATTCTCAAAATTACCCCAAACTGGCGTAACTTGTGGTGAGCCATCAGTCATTATAGTAGCCAAAAATACCAAATTTTTTCCATTTAGTAATTTTTCAGCCTTTGAATCCATATCTAATTAAAAAAAATCTGATATTTATTTCTCCTTTATCTAAGAATTTTATGAAAATTGAGATACCATTCCAGGGTCACAAAAATATTCTTTCACTCCATCAAAAAACAATAGAAATTACAAAAGATGGTGAATTAACATCAAATGGAGATTGTATTGTAGGGGTATCTGCAAATATTTCATGTGTAGATTTGCCTGAAAAAATGAAAAAAAAGATTCGAAACCCAAAGACAAAGATAACATTTTCAATAAAAGCTGGGGGGAGAAAATTCACAATTCAGGGAAATGGGTCAGAAAAACTGTCTCTCAAACACACAACAGACATTGTTTTACGAAAAAGTGCATTCACATGTTCGAGAACAATA
>CAYVWD010000033.1:0-24461 GCA_964455405.1 uncultured Candidatus Nitrosopelagicus sp.
AATCTAAAAGAATTTTGTATTCCATTTGATAAACCAGTTTCTAAATGGGAAGAGCAAATACAAGTAATCAAGACGTTATATGGTTCAACACCTGATAACACGGTAGATTTTGAAGGTAAATTTTACAAATTAGAAGGTGCATGTTTACAAGCACCACCAATAAGAAAACCATTCCCACCTACATACATGGCATCTGGTGGAAAAAGAACTTTAAAGCTAACTGGAAAATATGGCGAGGGTTGGTTGCCAATTGGATATACACCTGAATTATTTGAAGATCATAAAAAACAGATAGAGGTGTCAATGGACGAAAACAATAGAACACAAGAAGAAAAAGATAGTTTCCAGATGGCTCTTGATATTGACGTATATTTTTCAGAGGATGCAGAAGAATCGTGGGCAAGAATGAAAGAGGCTGTTAAAGTAAGTTTGTTTAAACCAGAAATTCTTAGAGTTCATGAACTTAAAGAGATTGAAGGTTTCGATTTTGTAAAATACTTTACGGAGTACTCAATGTCTAATCAAGAATGGATTGTAAAAATGCGTGAGGCGGCAACCAAAATACCAGATAAAATTGCTCGATCATCAACTGGTGTTGGAACACCCGATGACGTGATTCAAGTATTTGAGAGGTTCCTAAAAGCTGGTGTTAATCATTTCGTAATAAGATTCTGGGGTTCAAACTATTTTGGCTCAATTGATAAATTTGCTAGTATAGTTATTCCATACTTCAAAGATCAACAAAAATAAGCCCTATTCTTACCATATATCATGCAATTACTTGGAAGATTTGAGATAAAGGCTATGGAAAAAATTATAGAGTTTTTAAGCTCTGAATCAACTGGCAGAATTGCAAGTATAGATGTAAATGGTTTTCCACAGATTATACCAATGAATTTTGTTTTTATTAATGATATAATTTACATGCATTCCCACATAAGAGGTGAAAAGCTTGAAAACATTAAAAAAAATGATAAAGTTGGCTTTGAAGTAGATAGAAGTTTAGAATTTTTACCATCGTATTTCTTTGATCCTATTGATGCGTCTCTTGCTGATACACTATACATTAGTGTGGTTATAAAAGGAACATGTCATATTGTTGAAGATAAAAAAGAGAAAACATTAGCACTCAACGGATTAATGAAAAAATATCAGCCTGAGGGTGGTTATGAACCCATGAGTCCCAAAATGGAAGTATTAAACGAAGTTGCAGTGATCAAAGTGATTCCAAACACAATGCGTGGTAAGTATAAAATTGGTCAAAATCTCAAACGTGGTGAAAAATTAGAGTTGGCGGAAAACATTTTCAAGCGTAATTCTAAAACAGCTAGAAACACACTAGAAATCATGGGTTTTTCAGTCTCAGAAAATGGAATAAAACTAGAAAAGAATGTCGAGTGGTAATTCCATATCAATTTTTATAAACATTTTATGGACAAAATGATCAAATGTCTGATTCTACGATTGATGATGCAGTACGCCTTTTAGATATTGGTAAAGGAAATACAGATAGACTAAAACAGATAATTGAAACGTTTGAAACTCGTAGTCTTATTGCAATTCAGGATAGGAAGTATGTTGAAGCTTTGGTTGAACAGTATCTTACACCCAGACATAGAATTAAAATAAAAAAAATTGAACCTATTAAAAAGCAGCAGTCTAATATTCCAAGAACTCTTAAATCTACAAAACCAGAATTCGATTTTGAAAAATCTAGTAATGGACCTGATACTAAAATTAATCTTAAAAAAACAGAGTTAGATATAACAAATAAAAAAAAATGTCCGCAATGTGGATTTATGAATTTTGATGCAAATAATTTTTGTAATAATTGTGGTTCACGAATAATAGAAAAAGAGAAAATTATTACAAATTCTGATATATCAGACCAAATCAAAAATGAAAGTTCTTTTGAAAAATATGAAAGAGAATATCTTGAAAGGCAAAATGAAAAAATCGGCAAGTCAGCAAAAAAAATAGGTATTGAAGAAAAATTTATTGAATATATTGAAGCAGAGCCAAATGTAAGAAAAAAAACTAATAAAAAATTTGTTGGAATTGCAATTGGAATAATTGCAATTATGATTGTTGTAGGTGGTGGTGCAGTTGTAGCAAATGATACAGATTTATTCTCAGCACAAGAAATTGAAGAACGAATAACTTGTGATAATAAACCAATACTTGTTTCAAGTACTAAAATACCAGGATTCCCAGATCCAGAAAAAGATTTGCAATACTACCTAGATCGATATAACAATGAACCAAGCTACAAGGATTGGTTTGATAGGAATTTCTCAGGCAAAACCATACAGGAAGTTTTAGTTATTAAAGAATCTGGACTTGTGTCAAATAATATACCAAACTTCCCAGATCCAGAAAAAGATTTGCAGTACTACCTAGATCGATATAACAATGAACCAATCTACAAGGATTGGTTTGATAGGAATTTCCCTGATAAAACAATACATGAAGTAGTTTGCTGAGTTTGATAATTATTATACATGGAAAATTTTCAAGCGCAAAAATCATCTAAGGATGATTCACGTAATGGCTGTGCTACAAATCCTCTTTCTGCCAAATCAGTTGCAAATTCGTTTACAAAACCATGTATTGTATACACTCGTTCTGCACCAGAACGTTCTACCAGATTAATTAACTCATTATAATCACAATGATCACTTAGCGGAATTGAGAAATCTGTTCCTCTTGTAAAGCGAAATTTACTTGATTTAGCCCACCCACTAAATCCTATTGTCACTGCGTCATACTTTGTTTTCATATGTTGTATAAAGTGACTTTTTGCATGCATCATTGGTGCAACCATAACCCATGGTTTTTTATCTAAAAGATCCTTTGATTCAGCTTCTGAATGACCAATTGCCTCTTTTAGTGGCACGCCGAGGTTTCTATGTAAATCATTCATTTTTTTGATAGAATCATGATAATACAATGGTTCCCAGTGACTAAATAATTGAGAGATTGTTTGAGACTTACCTAATTCATATCCAAGTAAAATAACTGGTTTTCCTTTAGAATACAATGAAGCAATTATTTCGTTTACTTGTTTCACTATTTCAGTAATATCCGGAAAGACAAATTCAGGGAGGCCAAACGTACATTCTGTAATTAGACTTTTGCATTGGGGAATCTTTGCGCCCTTAAGAAATCCTCTACTACGAAGTGTAATATCTCCGGTATAGAAAATATCATCAAAAAGTATACCTTTTGAGCCTAAAATATGCCCAGTATCAATTAAAGAGAAATTTTCCATATTATCATTTGCGACAAACGAAAATCCACGAAATTTGGCAATCTCATTTGTTTCATTTGATGCTAATACTTTTCCTGTTCCACCATTTGGTAGGTGATCAATATGTGCATGGGAAATGAAATTAATGCCATCACTGTTTATTTTTTTGGGATCAAGATAAACAGTAAATGAATTAGTTTGGCATCTTATTCCGTTTTTTAACAATTGAATTTTTCTCATATGAAATAGATTGTCAGTTTGATTATAAATTACAACTTTTATGAAATATTAACAAATACATAGATTTAGAGATTTAAACTGAATTTTGTAGAATTTTATCTTGAAAAACATGCAGTAATGCCATAACTATATCCCAGCCATAGAGAATATGCCATAAGCAAGAACGAAAACACCTATCAGTATAATTGCTTTAGAGAGTAATCCCATAGTTATCTAAAATCTCTTTATAACATAAATATTGTTGAAAAACAAATTTCGAACAATCCAATGCTTTATTTTAATGAGAAATAAATAACAATTATTGCTACATTTAGGAATTCTAATTTCTGGACGGGGAAGTAATATGGAAGCAATCCTAAAAGCAATAGAAAAACAAAAAATTCCAATTAAACCCTCTGTTGTAATATCAAACAAATCTAATGCCAGAGGTTTAGGAATTGCAACAAAACTTGGAGTCAAAACAGAAATTATAGAAAGTAAAAATTTTAAAGGTAGTCGCGCTGATTATGATAAGAAAATAATTTCAGTACTTACAAAGAATGGTGTCACTCAAAAAAATGGCATTGTATGTCTAGCAGGGTTCATGCGAATTATCAGTCCGTATTTCATAAAAAAATACAAGAATCGTATTTTGAATATACATCCAGCACTATTACCTGCATATCCTGGACTTGATGCACAGAAAAATGCATTAGAAAGTGGTGCAAGATACACAGGATGCACAGTACATCTTGTCGATGAGGGTATAGACTCTGGTCCAATATTACTTCAAGCCGTTGTTAAAGTAAATGAGAATGATACGGAAGAAAAACTTTCAAAAAGAATTCTCTCAAAAGAACATAAAATCTATCCTCAGGCAGTGAATCTTTTTGCACGAAAAAAAATTCGTGTTTTAGGAAGACGCATTAAAATATTAAATTAGGAACTAGAGGCGCCAAAGAAATACAGTACTGTTAGTTTTTTTGTATTACCAAAAAAATAATGATCCATATTTTTTGGAACAAAAAATGCTTTTCCAGGCTTTATGGTATAATCAGTTTTATTAATTCGCAAAAAACCATTTCCGTTTAAAATATAATACATTTCATCAGAATCATGAGGTTGTTGTATATCAGTTTCATCTGGAGCTAGTGAAAGAATTCCTGCAGCTAATGTACTTTTGTTTAGAAATGTGTTAAAATATGAATTTGAATTAGAGATTTGCTTTAGATACCTCTCAGTATCATATTCATACTTCATATACATCATTAATGATTTACGTCTAAAAACATTAGCATAGTGTAATTAAATAATAACAAAGTTCCAAATTTTTTCATGGCAGGCACTAAAATAGATGGTCTAGAGATTGCAAAAAATATCAAGCAAGAAGTAATGCAGATTGTTGAAAATCTAAAATCACAAAATGTTACTCCATGTCTTGCAACAATCCTTGTTGGTGATAATTCAGCCTCTCAAACTTATGTTAAAAATAAGCATAAGGCATGTGAAGATACTGGTATAATTACAAAAGATCACCGACCACCAAATGAAACATCACAGAATGATTTGAACGAATTAATAGATATGCTCAATGAAGATCCATCCGTTCATGGTATACTAGTACAATTACCTCTTCCAAATCATCTAAATGAATTTGATGTAATAACTAGAATTCTTCCAGAAAAAGATGTTGACGGTTTAACGCCTCATAACATTGGATTGCTCACCACTGGAAAAGCGGTACTCAAACCATGTACTCCTTCTGGTATAGTTGAGATGTTACATTATTACAAAATATCACTAGAAGGAAAAAATGTTGTTGTGATAAATAGAAGTAATTTGGTTGGTAAACCGCTATATCATCTACTATTACAAAAAAATGCGACTGTTACTACATGCCATTCAAAAACAAAAAATTTGAAGAGAGTTTGCCAAGATGCTGATATTGTAATAACTGGAGTTGGGGATAGAGGCAAGTTTACACTTTCGTCGGATATGATAAAAGATGGAGCTGTCGTCATTGATGTTGCAACGACATATCATGATGGTAAGCTTAAAGGGGATACAGATTTTGATGATATAATTTCAAAAGCGTCATTTGCATCACCCGTACCTGGTGGTGTAGGCCCAATGACAGTTGCAATGCTTTTAAAAAATACAGTAACAGCTGCTGCATTAAGTAAGGGAATTGCCACCAAATCCTGAAAAAGCTGAATTAAGACGAATGCTGATTGAAAAAAGAGACTGGACATCATTTGATCTAATACAAATTCATAGTGAGAAGATTCACTCACGCCTAAAAAAGATCAAATCATTCTCAAATGCAAATTCTATTGGATGTTATTATTCTATTGGGAGTGAAGTTCAAACTAGGTCAATAATTCAAGAGCTTCTAAATCAAAACATGAAGGTATCATTACCAAAAGTCATGAATGATATACTTGTATTTAGAACAATAAAAAATTTTGATAAGCTTGAAAAAGGGAATTTTGGTATTTTGGAACCAAAAGATGATTGGCCTGAAGAAAAATCATTTGATGTAATTTTAGTTCCTGCGATAGGACTAACAAAAGAAGGAATACGATTGGGATATGGACATGGATATTATGACAAATTTCTAGCAGATAAAACAGTCACTAAAATTGCATTAACATATAATAAACAAATTGTCAAGTCAATACCATCATCAGATTATGATATCAAAATGGATTGGATTATTTCTGAAAATGAGTCTATTCAAATCTCAGATTGAGTTCAAGCCTTTTTTTCCAATATCATTTCTAAAATATTTACTTGCACAATTAATTTTGTCATTTGCAGTATAGGCATTTTCTATTGCACTCTCTAATGTCTCACCAAGTGCAGTTACGCCCAAAACTCTTCCACCGTTAGTTAACATCTTACCATCAACATTTTTTGTACCTGCATGAAATGCACGTGCATTATCTGGAATATTTTCAAACCCTGAAATTTCATCGTTTTTTGTATAGGGTCCTGGATAACCCTTTGATGCTATCACAACACAAACTGCATATCGTTTATTCCAAGATATTTCAGATAGTTGATCTAGTCTACCTTCTGATGCGGCAATTAGATATTCTAGTAAATCAGAATTAAAACGCATTAAGATTGGCTGACATTCAGGATCTCCCATTCGTACATTATACTCTAAGACGTATGGTATTTTATTATGAATCATAATACCTGCGTACAAAAATCCCTTAAAATCAATACCCTCTTTTTTTAATCCTAATATTGTTTTATCAATTATTTCTTCTTGAATTTTTTTTGCCAATTCAGTATCAACTACAGGTGTTGGTGAATAAGCACCCATTCCACCAGTGTTTGGTCCTTTATCATCGTCAAAAATTCTTTTATGATCTTGACTTGTTGCCATAGGAATACCAACATTTCCATCACATAATGCAATATAGGATACCTCAATCCCATCTATGCATTCCTCAATAATGATTTTTGAGCCTGCATCACCAAATGTTTTATCAATTAATATTTTATCAATTGCAGAGAATGCTTCATCTTTGTCATCACACATAATAACACCTTTTCCGGCAGCAAGACCATCTACTTTGATTACAATATCTTTTTCATAACTTTCAACGAATTTTTTTGCCTTTTTCGGATCATCAAATATTTGGAATTCTGCAGTTGGTATATGATTACGATTCATGAACTCTTTTGCCCAAATCTTGCTAGATTCTAGTTGTGCAGCATCTTGTGTTGGTCCAAAAATTTTAAGATTTCTTTCATTAAATGTGTCAACTATGCCGCTTGCTAAAGGTGCTTCAGGTCCAACAATAGTAAAACAATTTTTTTCTGCTGCAAAATCAGCTAATTTCTCTATCTGATCGACTTGTATTGGAATATTATTTTTGGTTCCACCATTTCCTGGTGCGGTAAATACATTTCCAACATTTTTTGATTGTGAGATCTTCCATGAAATTGCATGCTCACGTCCACCTGAACCTACAACTAGAACATTAACCACAAAATTATAATTTAATTCTGATATATATTTCCAAGATAGTTAATACTCATATTCATATAGAGATAATGCTCAACTCGGATAATGGAATTAGTTGATCAGTTTGATGCTAAGCAAATTGAGAGAAATGTAAAAGAATATTTGAAAGATCAGAATATCTCTGAACTTATTTCAAAATCATCAGACAAAAAGAACGAAGTTATGTTTATTGAAGGTCCACCAACCATGAATGGTAAACCACATGCAGGACATCTGCGTGGAAGAGTCTTCAAAGATTTGTGGTATAGGTATAATGTCCTTTCAGGAAATAATGTGATATTCAATGCTGGGTGGGACACTCAAGGTCTACCAGTTGAGCTACAGGCTGAGAAAGAGCTTGGTATTGAAAAAGGAAGAAAGGAAGATAGAACAGATTCAGAAATTAAGGAACTTGTTTCTGCATGTAAAAATATTATTACAAAATACCATAATGAATGGATTAATGCAGACATAAATCTTGGAATTTCATTAAACCAAGAAAAAGCATACTGGACATACAAGGATGAATTCATTGAACGTGAGTGGAAATTACTCAAAAAAGCATATGAACATGGAGTTCTAACTGAAGGTCATAGAGTTGTTGCATATTGTCCTAGTTGCCTTACATCTCTTAGTCATTCTGAAGTAAATCAAGGATATGATATGGTAAAGGACCCATCGTTATTTTACAAAGTGAAATTAACTGATGAAGAAAAATTTTTGATTGTTTGGACAACAATGCCATTCACTCTTGTAACTGATGCAATGGTTGGTACCAATCCAAACGAAGAGTATGTTGAAGTTAAAGTCAAAAACGAAGTATGGATTGTTGGAAAAATTAGGTTGGAGGAGTTTATGAGTGAGGTGAAGATAGAAGACTATCAAGTTATAAAAACAGTTTCTGGGTTAGAATTTGAAGGAAAAAAATACATTCACCCACTGTTGGATCAAATTCCAGAATTAGCAAAACTATCTGAAAAAGAAAACTATCATATTGTTGTAGCAGAGGAGTTTGTCGATGTAAATACTGGAAGTGGATTAGTACACCTTTCACCTGCAAACGGTGAAGAGGATTACAATATAGCAACAAAAAGACAAGTTGATGTTTTTAGTCCGATAAATGATGAAGTGAACTTTACTGAAAATGCTGGAGAGTATTCGGGATTGTTTGTACGTGATGCTGATGAGAAAATCATTGAGGCGGTGAAAGAAAGACATGCATTAGTAAAAAGGGGTAATATAAAACACAAATATCCACTATGCTGGCGTTGCAGTCATAATTTAGTATGGCTTGCTAGAAGAGAATATTTTTACATGTTAGACAAACTTGGTGATAAAGTAATAAAAGCTGCTGAAGATGTGACGTACTTTTTTGACCAACCAAAAAATAGATTTCTCGAAATCATAAAAGAAAAACATCCATGGTGTATCTCACGTGTAAGGTTTTGGTGGTGTCCAATTCCAATTTGGAAGTGTGCTGAGTGTGGAAACGTGGAACGATTGTTTTCACGAAAAGAAATCGTTGAGGCTGCAAAAGAACTACCAGATGGTGAGGATTTTGAACTTCACAGGCCATGGATTGACAATGTCGTCATTAATTGTAAAGAATGTAATGCAAAGATGGAAAGAGAGGAATTTGTACTTGACACATGGCATAATAGTGGTTCTGCGCCATTATCATCACTTAGTGATGATGAATATGAAAACAAAATACCTGCCCCGTTCTTTACAGAAGGTATTGATCAAACACGTGGGTGGGCGTATACACTCTTAGTTGAAAATGTGATATACAATAACAAACCAATCTCACCATACAAATCATTTCTGTTCCAAGGTCATGTACTAGATGAAAATGGAAATAAGATGAGTAAAAGCAAAGGCAATGTATTAGAGGCGTCTGATCTTTTGGAGAAATATCCTGCTGATCTGATCAGGTTTTATTTTATGTGGAAAGCAAGTCCAATTGAACCACTTAATTTCAGCACTAAGGAATTAATGTCTAGACCATTTCAAGTCATTAGTACATTATACCATCTACACTTATTCTTCAAACAAAATAGTCAATATGATAAGTTTGATATCAACTCATCAACTATTCAATGGGCAAAACAAAATAATTTGTTAACATCTCCTGATATTTGGCTTTTATCGAAACTACAAAGAATGATCCAAAAAACAACTCAACTCAATGATGTATGCAAGTTTCACGAATCCGCAAAAGCGATTGAAGATTTTTTAATCTATTCTCTAAGTCAGGTATACATCCCAATTACTAAATCTGAGTTATGGGTAGAGGATGAAACAAAAAGAGATAGAAGATTTACAATTTATGCAATACTTGCTGAAACACTAAAAGTAATTGATATACTGATACACCCAATTTCTCCATTTACAAGTGAATATCTCTATGTTAGTGTTTTTGGAGGGAAGGAAAACATACTGCTAGAAAATTGGCCAAAAGTTAATGATGCGTTGATTGACGAAAAAATTGAGGAGTCATTTGACTTGTTAAAGGAGATAGTGTCTATTAGTGCTGCAGCAAGAATGAAAGGAAAACTAAAACGGAGATGGCCATTAGAAAGCGCATTAATCTCTGTTGGTAAGGGACAAAAAGAAACTCTGGAATCATTATCTGAGTTGCTTAAAGCACAGATCAATGTGGAAAAATTTGAAATATTTGAGGTTGAAAGTAAGGATGGATTAACACAATTATTAGAATTGAAAAAATTAGGATTGCCTGTAATACCAAAAATAGAACTGGACAGAAAAGCAATAGGTCCTAAAGCCAAGAAAGACATGGGTAAACTACTCCAAATATTCTCCGAAACTGACCAAGATGATATTGTTGATAAACTCGATAAGACGAACTCGTACACGTTTAATGTAGATTCGAATGAGATTGTTTTGAATGAGGAGGACTTTATAATAGAATTTGATGTGGAAACCGATTATCAGTTTTCAAATAGGGAAAACTTACTCGTAATATTATCAGTTAAACGAAATCAAGAGATGATGGCAAAAGGACTTGTTAAGGATCTTGCAAGACGGATACAAACTTTACGTAAGGAGCGAGGCTATAATCCTACAGACATTTTAAACAGAGCGTCCATTTTAGAACTTGATCAAGAATCATTTGAACTTGTAAAAACAAGAATTGATGAAATGGCTTTTTTGGTTAGGGTAAAGCAGGTAGATTTTGAGGAATCCTGCAAAGAATACAAAAATGACGATATCGATGGTCAAAAAATTCGTATATCTGTTGAATAATTGAGAAAACGTTGACAATTAATCAAATTAGTAGATACCAAATTAGGTTAAATAGAAAATCTACCACTAATATCCATGGTAAAACAGATTAGTCTTGATACTTGGTCAACAGATAGATTAAACGAACTGTTGAAAAAAGGCACAAATATTGTAACACAAACAAATTTGCCCATTGTTCTCTATAGGGAGACATTAGAAGAGACGGAAGGTTCGTATGAAGAATTAATCTGCACATTGACATCAGAGCACGTGGTTGAGCAGGTGGTAACATCTGGTGGTATGGTCATCCCTAGCATAAAACAACAAGTAGTTTTCTCGATTGATGAGTTTCCAGAAAGATTACTTAGGAAAAGTAAAGAGCGTTTCTCACAAGTAATTGAACTTCTAGAAGAAAATTTTGGTTAACATCAAACAGAATATAAAGTCCTCAATTAGAAATTGATTAATGCGGTTATTAGAATATCAAGCCAAGGAGATTTTCAAGGAATTCGGGATAAGAATTCCTGACAGCATTTCATCCACTAATATTGAAAAAGGCAGAAATGATGCAAGACGACTTGGTTATCCATTTGTAATAAAGGCACAAGTCCCTGTTGGTGGACGAGGAAAAGCAGGTGGTATTCAAAAATGTAGTAATGATGATGAATTTGAAATAAAATATCCACAAATTCTTGATATGGTAATAAAGGGAGAAAAAACTAGAGCTGTTTTATTAGAAAAAATGGCTGAAATTGAACAAGAATTGTATCTTTCATTATTTTTAAACCGTAGTAAGAGATGCTATACGGTGATTGCATCATCCCAAGGTGGTGTAGAGATAGAATCTGTCAAAAATCAAACTGTCAGGGATGTGGGCTTGGGTAATGTTGATGATGATATTGCCAAAGATGTAGCAAATGAGATTGGACTAAAAAATAACCAGGAATCTGAATTTGTTGATATGTTAAAAAGATTATCAAAACTTACTGTTGAAAAAGAGGCAGAACTTGCAGAGATTAATCCACTTGCAGTATTGAAAGATGGAACACTAATGGCGCTAGATGGTAAAGTGATGACAGATGATAATTCAAATTTTAGACATGAAGAATTATTAAAATATCAAGAAAAATCTGAGTTAGAAGAACAAGCTGAAAAAAGTGGATTTTCTTTAGTTGAACTTGATGGAAATATTGCAGTGATTGGAAATGGTGCTGGTCTTGTTATGTCAACATTTGATATGTTAGCGGATAATGGTGGAAAGCCTGCAACATTTTTAGATGTTGGTGGTGGCGCAACAACTGAATCAGTATACGAGGCACTAACTCTCATTAGTAAAATGAAAAAAGTAAAAGGGATCCTAGTGAATCTTTATGGTGGAATAGTTAAAACAACGACTGTTGCGGCAGCGTTTATTCAGGCATATGATAATAATCTCATTGATCTACCTGTATTTGCAAGACTAATGGGTGCAGAATCTGATAAAGCAAAAGAGATGCTAGCTGGTACGAAAACAAAAATGTTTGATTCTGTTGAAGATGCAATTAATTCAGTTGTAATAGAGGTGAACAGATCTGATTGATATTTACGAAATCCTAAAAGGGGATAAAAATGAATCTGGAAATTATGAAAAGCAGCCAGTCATTGTCCAAGGAATAACTGGAAAATATGGTTCAGCACACACAAAATTAATGATGGACTATGGTACAAATATTGCAGCTGGTGTTACACCTGGAAAAGGTGGTCAAAAGTTTGAAGGCCTAGTACCTATCTATGATTCTGTAAAAGAGGCAGTTGACGCTTCTGGGGCTCAAATTTCAATAATGTTTGTTCCTGCCAAGTTCTTTTTGATTGCTGCGAAGGAGGCCATAGAAGCTGGAATCAAATTACTTGTGGCCATTCCTGAGCATGTGCCTATTCGTGATGCCATGCAAGTCATTGATTTGTTAAGTGTAAATGATGCGATTATGATTGGTCCGAATAGTCCAGGCGTTATAATTCCAGATTTGATCAAAGTTGGAATCATGCCTGCAAGCCCATTTTCTAGTGGAAAAATTGCTGTTTTATCCAAAAGTGGTACACTACTATATGAAATCTCAAATAATTTAACAAGTGCTGGGTTTGGTCAAAGCATTACAATTGGGATTGGTGGAGATCCAGTAAACGGTACTAGAATGATTGATGCCTTTGATATGATAAAAGATGATCCGGAGCTTGAGGGAATGGTAGTTGTTGGTGAGATTGGTGGCGAGGCAGAGGAAGTTTTAGCACAACATATTATTGATATTGGTTTCAAAAAACCAATAGTTGGGTATATTGCTGGTAGACGTGCCCCAAAAGAAAAGCGTATGGGTCATGCTGGTGCAATAGTTATGGGTACATACGGCTCTGCAGAATCTAAGATCACAATGTTTGCTAAGGCAAATATTCCTGTTGCAAAAAGACCTGGTGAAATTGCAATTCTACTAGCGGGAAAGATGAATAGTCAATAAGCATTAATAGAGCCTTAAATGAGAATTTTCATGCCAGTTGCAGATCCACTAAAAACACCGCTAGCCGAGAATGCAAGACTTCATATGAAAATTTGTGTTTCATGTGGAGCAAGATTAGATATTAATGCAACTAGATGCAGAAAATGTAAAAGTGTTTCACTTAGATTAAAAAATAGAACACTTGGTGCTAAAAAGTAAATTATCTTTTAAAAAACTTGAGTCCAGATAGTTTTGATGACCAGTTAGCACTACTAATGTGATGATCAAGATTATTTAGAAAGTTATAACTCATATCTTGCCCCCCAAATCCAATGAGTTTTTTATTTTTTAATTCATCCAGAAAGAACTCCTTTCCATTTTCTAGTTTCAGAATTGCATCATCACTTATGTCAAACCCAGATCCTCTATCAAAAAATCGTATTGAACCGCCATTTTTCAATTCAAAGAATACATCATAACTTACTTTAGAGCCAAAAATTTGGATCTTTTTTCCTTTAATTTTGATATTATCAACTAAATTTAACGCTGCGATTTCCTCAGCATCTAAGATTACCGTCTCATGTACATCGCCAGCAACAATTTTTCCGTTTGGAGCTGAAAGTTCTGAATAATGTTGTCGTTCTATTGACATCCCAACGCGTGCATCAGGATCTGGTATTCTATCTCTTGCTCCATTAACATGCCCACATATTATATCACCATGATCAACAGAGATCTTTGCACCGTTTTCTATATTAAATGCGTTTTCCAGTGGGTCCATCATTTTAAACGTGCCATTTGTCAGGTGTATGTTGGTTTTTGATTTTTCAACATCAGAAAAATATGGATTTGTTATACTTCCCCACAAAAACACATCACTGTCATGAATTAATTGTCCCGCCCAGAACTTTCCTTTAATTGTAATTGCTTTTGATAATTTTCTTTCAATTTCTATTTCACCTAATTCCTTTGAACCAAACAATCTTTGACCAGTAGTTTCTGTACGACTAAGTGCATCAAGCCATTCTTGAGCAATTCTCATTTCTCTAGCAACGTCATTAGATAGTAATGTATTTTTTCGTTTTTTTTCTTCTTCATCAGTACCCCAAAAAAACTTAGACTTTCTTTCACGCTCTTCTGGTGAATCTGGAAACTTTTTTCCTGCTTTAAGATCTTCAAACGCTTGTTTTATCTTAATGAAATGTTCATCATGACCACCACGGTCTGAATGATGTTTTAATGCAAGTTCTCTAAATGCAATTCTAATCTGAGTTTTTGATGCGCCGTCAGATATTCCTAATATTTCAAAATTACTTTTGGTCATCTCTGATTTATAGAATCCACAGTATATCTATAAGTTATGAAGTACATTACGGCTTTATGTAAATTCTGTAAAGATATATGATGTGTCAACTCGTTGATCAAAACTCCAGACTGTTGGTAGAGAAATTGATTTTATAACTTTTAGATTGTTTTTATGTATCAATTCACCCCAACCACCATCGGATATATTTCGAAACAAGTATTTTTCTGAGTAGCTTCCAGCAAAAACCATACATGTTTTTTGTTTTAGTTCTGAATCAAGGTTCTTGATGATGCTGGTTGCCAGTATATCCCCTCCCATCTGGGCTAAACCACCAATGAAAAATATTGGCTTTTGAGGTTGAAGATTGATGTAATCAAATTTTGCGGCATCAGCATAGATTGGATGAAAGTTTGTATTTGTTAACTTACACATTGATTCTTGTAAATCAACTAACATGTCATCAATTTCAATTCCATGCGAATTAAGACCTAAAATTTTTGCACAGTATTCAATTCTTCCATCACCAGAGCCAACATCTATTACCTCTTTGTAATGTAGTTTTTTGGCAAGTAATGTGTTTATGTATGCGGAAAGAATCCAAGTTGGAGAAAATGGCTGGTAGCTATCACCATGGTTTATACTGTTTAACCAGTATTTGTTAATGTCACCCTCATACACTATACAATCAACTTTGTTAATTTTCTGTTCATATGAATTATAGTAAATTGGATTTTTTGACACAAATGTATGAAGTTTGTCTAAATCATTTTGGTCTATAGGGAGTAAATCAGATTTTGCAAGTGGAATTATCTCTTGTATCTGACTGTTACCAACAAAAACTTTTCTAAACTCTTGTTTTAGTTTAACAAGATTTGTGGAAAGTATATCAATCATGTTTTAAACCATTTTCATACTGAATCGTAAATTCTTTAGTACTCATTAATTCACGTAATTCTTTGTATAATTTGGCTTCCTTCTCTATTGTCTCTTTGGATTTCTCCCCAGTTGCTTTTGCCAATGACTTAAGATTATCATTGTAATTTTGAATCAAATCTGTTAAATGAGATACTATTATAGGATGTAATTTTGTGTCAAATTTTTCTATAATCTGTTTTTGAATTCCATCAATTTTATCTAATAATGATTGGTGTTTAGGATCACTTGGTGTTTGAAAATTTTCTTTGAGTAGTTTAGAAATTGAACTTACTTTCATTATCTGGTAATACACGGATACAATTTCAGAAATTGTCAATTTTTGAGATTTATTTAGTGCTGAATTAATGATGTCCTGTAACTGGCTTGACTCTGACTCAAAAAGAATTGATGACTTCTCAAATGAATCCATAAAATGCGTAATTTCAGTATATTTTTATTTCATTGCCTAAAAAGCATACATTCTGATATAATTTTGGAATGAGTTTTACTAATTTGAGAGATTTTGTTAGAATTTTTTTACAAGAAATATTCCAAAATATTTTTTGGGATCAAGCCAAATTTGTAAAATATTGAATCCGATTTTTTCAAATAGTGATTCTAACTGAGAAATGCTAAATTTATGTGAATTCTCTGTATGAATTAATTCATTCTCAGATATTTTGAGATACGTATTTGCTTTTGGAATATTTACAACTTGTTCTTTTAGTGAACGTAAATACATTTCAATTCTATTTTCTGAATTATTATAATGTGCCTCATGAGCAAAGTTTGAAATTTGGAAATCTCCGCCTAATTCTCGATTAATTCTTTTTAAAACATTGAAATTAAACTGTGCAGTAATACCTTTTGAGTCATTGTATGCTTTATACAAAATTTTATTATCTTTTTTCAGATCAAGTCCTATCAAAAAATAATCTGAGGATTTCATCAAACCATGAATTCTTTTTAAAAAATCATTTCCATCATCATTACTAAAATTTCCAAAACTTGAACCAAGAAATGTAATTAGATTTACCTTCTCATCATAATCCGATATAAAATTAAGACCATTTTCATATGTGTCGATGATACCTGTGACTTTCAGATTATTATAATCATGATATAGTTCTTTGGCACTGTCTATTAGTATGTCAGATATGTCAATTGGAAAATATTCTAGGTGTTTTTGTGATTTGAATAATGCGTTAATGAGAAGTCTAGTTTTGATAGATGAACCACTTCCTAGTTCTACTAATCTAACATCGCTAATAAGATGTGGTGTGAGATTTTTTGCTATATTTTTGAGAATTGACGATTCACACCTGTAAGGATAATATTCTGAAAGTTGACAGATTTTATCAAATAGCTGTGATCCGAATTTATCATAGAAATATTTTGGGTTAATGAATTTGGGTTGAGATTTGAGTGATGATGCAATTTCTTCTGCAAACGTTTCTTGGTTTTTCATATGGTTGGCCTTGAAATATTCTAAATTATCCTCTATGGTAATTCTTTGATAATCCAGTGTTTTTTGGACAGATTTTGTACTCATATTTCAAAATCGCATTCTTAACAGAATAAATTTCTTATCTATATTTTTGAAATAATGCATGTTTGATATACAAGTTTTATCAAACTTATTCATGAATGAGATTTTGAGTGTAGAGGGTTTAACGAAGATATTCGCTAAAAAAGGCTTCTTTGATTCGAATTCGCAAGCACTTACAGCTGTAGATGATGTCAGTTTCTCATTAAATGAAAATGAGATTTTGGCAATTGCTGGTCAATCTGGCTCTGGAAAATCTACAATTGCAAAATTGATTCTTGGAGCACTTGAAGCTGACTCTGGAAAAATTTTTTTTGATGGCGCTGAAGTGAGTAATTCGTCAGATCTTAAGCGACTTAGAATGGAATGCCAGATGGTTTACCAGGATCCATATGATTCTATTAATCCAAGAATGCGAATTTCTGATATAATTAATGAGCCACTTGAGATTCATGGTATAGGAACAAAAGAATCACGGAAAAAAATAGTGCTAGATGCACTACGACAAGTGAAATTAGAGCCAGCACATGACATAGCTAAGAAGTATCCTCACATGCTATCAGGTGGACAAAGACAAAGAGCTGTAATTGCAAGAGCGTTGGTTGTAAAACCTAGAATAATAATTGCTGATGAGCCTGTATCTATGCTGGATGTATCGATACGTGTAGAGATTTTAGAATTAATGAACGAGATTCAGCAGAAAAATAAAATATCATTCATCTATATCACGCATGATCTTGCAACAGCAAAACACTTTGCAGATAGAATTATAATTTTATTTGCAGGTAAAATTGTTGAGACCGGTAGTATTGATAATGTATTAACAAAACCAGTACACCCATATACAAAAGCGTTAATTGAAGCAATATCTGAGCCGGATCCTTCAAATTTATACAAGGAAAAAAACATTAGTTGGCAAGTAGATAAGTGAGTTAGTTTGTAATAGAAGGTTCATCTTTGAAATTGAGCATTCTCTTATCTTTATACTTTAGAACATAGGATGCACCATTTTTTGGAAACACACCATAAATCAGCTTTGCCTTCTCAACTACTGAGTCTTTTAAGGAAACCATTATGAATTGGCTTCCTTCAGATCTCTCCTTAATTATTTTTGATAGCTTTTCAGCATTTGGTGCATCAAGATGTGCATCAACTTCATCAAACATGTAAAATGGTGATGGATTTAATTTTTGTAGCGCTAAAACAAATACAGTTGCGGCTAAAGATTTTTCTCCTCCACTGATAGAGGTGGATTCACGCTTTGGTTTGTTTGGGAATTGAAGTAGGTAATTAAGTCCAGATGCAAAAATATCATCTTCGTTTTCTATTTCCAACCATGCATTTCCACCTGTCATTTTTGAAAATGCGTCACGAACCTCCTTGTCAACAATATCAAATGCATCCAAGAATGTCTGTCGCTTGTCTTTTTCAACTGATTCTATAAATGCCACAATCTTATTTCGTTCTTCCTGAAGGGTATTTTTGTGATCTGAGGACGTTTTGTATCCAACTGAAACTTGGATATATTGTAATGGTGAGCCTGAATTTAGTGATGAGCCTAAATACTCCTGTTCTTTTTCCAAAGAACCGATAATCGATTCAACATCAAAAACCTCAATTTTTTCATCATATCCAAATTTTTCTAGTAATGATTTGATTTTGGTTTCCTTTTGAATCAATTCATCCAGATCTCGGTCCAGACTATCTGTCTGTCTATCATGATTTGCAATTTTTTTATTAAAACCATCAATCTTATCCCTAAGATTTTCAATTTGAGTGTCAAATTCTTTCTGTTTTTCAACAGATGTGCCAGAAGTTGATATTAGTTCCTGCTCTTTTTCACGCAGTTTGATTAGTTCATCATTTGCTTCTTCTTTTGTTTTTTCAGATCGTCGTACCCCAACTTCAAGTGTGTATTTCTCTTGATTTAGTGTAGAATACTCGTGCTGTGATGATTTTCTTTCACTGTTAACTCTTGTACTATCAGCCATTAAAGTTGCAAGATTTGATTCTGATTCCTTTAGTTCCGTTTTGATTGGTCTTTCGATCTCTTCTTGCTTAACAAGTTTATCATTTAGAAATGTTAACTCGTTTCCAAGGCTGCCTAATTGTGGATCAGCATAATTTTCTTTTACTAATTTGATCTGTAGTTCAATTGATTCTAATTGAGAGTTCTGTGTGATAAATTCTCTTTCAAGCCGTTCTTTTTTCCTTTCTAATTGATTATTTCTTGAGATGAATTGCGTATAAGTTTGATTTGCAGAATTAATTTTTTGTTTTAAATCAGCATGACTATTATTTGTTACAGTCATCCCACTTTCAGAAGTCGAAAGTCGTTTTTCATATGTTTTTATCATTTCGTCTATTTTTGTAAGTACACCCTTCTTTTTTTGAACTGTTTTACGTAATGATGAAATCATTGACTGTAATCCATCAACTGAGTCACTCATATTGATAATTTTAGTTAACTTGGAAATTTTTGAATTTATATCGATAACAAGTGATGTGTTTCGTGCCTCAAAGAATTCACCATCAATTGTTATAGTCTTAAATCCAGATTTTGAAAGATTTATTGCAGAATATCTTGAATCGGCTAAAACAACATCGCCAAAAAGGAACGTCTTCAGTCTTTCAAATTTAGTGTCACATGAAACATAATTTGATAATAATCCAATTACGCCTGAATCGCTTGGTGGGTCTCCCTTAAAATCAGGAATTGATTGTAATGGTATAATTTTCAGTTTTGGCAGCTTCTTCTCTTTTACGAATTCTGCCAGTGAGACAAGTGTGGAAAAATCTTTCACAACTACCGCCTTAATCCAGTCTGCGCAGACTGCCATTACTGCCCTCTCATATTTTTTATCACAGCTAAGAATTTCATATACCAATCCTTCAATTCCAAGATTTTCAGAATCATGTTTTAGTTTAGATATTGAATAATCTTCATGCATTATTCCTTTTGCGAATTTAATTTTAGTCTCATATTTATCAGCACCTTTTGATGATGCGTTGATTAGTTCATTTAATTCATGAATATCTTTTTCTGTTGATTGTTTTTTTGTCAGAAATTTTTTTAGTCGTAAATTAATTTCGTTAATGCTTGATTTATGATTCTCAATTGCACGTCCAAGTTTACTTTTTTGTTTTTGTAATATCTCAATATTTGAAGAGTAGCTTGTTTGCTTAACTTTGTTTGATGAAATTTTTTCATCTGAGTCAGCAATCTCGCCATGAAGTTTACCAACAAGTAATTTAGTATGGTTTCTTTTACTCGTTAATCTTTCAATTTTTTTATCAACATCTTGTTTCTGTGATGATACATGTGATTGTTTTTTTAGTACTTCACTTCTTTGCTTATTGATATTCTTTGATTCATCGTCAAGTCCATTTTTTTTATCTCTAAGTGTTTTGATTTTTTGTTTCAGGTCAGTTATTTGTGATTCTAGTAAGTCACGCTGTTCATTTAATGACTTTAATGATTCAGATAATTCAGGGAGACGTGTATTGATAAATTCTAAACGTTTGTTACTTGTTGCTATATTGCTTTCAGATTCACCAAAGATTCTTTGAAATGTACTTAGGTTTATTTCAATTTCAGATTTTGCTTTATTGAATTTGTTAATTTCATCCATAAATTCATCTTTCTGTTTTTGAACTTCTGAACGTTGTTTACGAATAGATGACCTTTCATCGTCAAAATGCTTTTTTTCTGAATTTAATGAATTACGGGTTTTTTCTTTTGATGATTTCTCGTGTAAGATTGACTCTAAATTACTGGCTGCAGAGATTGCCTTATAGCGATTTAATTCAGATTCGATTAGATCGTGTCGTAATTTATTATTCCTGTCTTCTTCTAATTCATCTATCCTTTTTTTGACTTCGCCCATCTTTGCTAATGCAATAGCTAGTTTCTGATCAGCTGCTGTAAGCTGCTTTTCAGCATCTTTTTTCTTCTCGTCAAAATCTGATAAGCCTACTAGATCTTCAATCACTTGTCTTTTTTCCTCACCATTCATTTCAGATATTCTCTGAACTGTTCCTTGCTGAACATTATTGATCTGATTTAATCCTGCATTTGCCAGGTTCATCAAATCGAGTATCTTGTTACGCTGAACTTTGACTTTATTCAAATAATATACATTTTCACCCTTCTCACTCATTTCTCTAGTTATTGTTACAATGTCAGAATCTACTGGAATACTTCTATCAGTATTATCAAAATGAACACTTGTTCTTGCCAACTTGGGACCACGTCTTGATGCACCTTCAATGTCGTGCATTAAGGCACGCAAACTTGGAGCACGCATGACGGTTGGCTTATTCTCCCCTAGTGCAAATGTTATAGCATCAAGTATGTTACTTTTTCCAGAACCGTTTGGTCCAGATATTGAAACTAACCCTGGTTCAAAATCCACTATTGTGTTTTTGAATCCAAATGATTTGAAGCCAAAAATTTCAACTTTTTTTACATGGACCAATATGATTGATCTCTAGATCGGTTGCATAATCGCTGCGAACAAGTTTAGTTGACTTGACTAACAAACTTTGTAGTGTTAGAGTAAAATGAGAATACTACCTACTCACCGTTAACAAATTTCTCAAGTTCAGTTTTTGCGACTGGATCAGTCATTTGTTCAAGAGGATGTTTCATTAGGTATGCACTTGCAGGAATTATTGGTCCACCTAGTCCTCTATCTAAAGCAATCTTTGCGAGTCTAATTGCATCAATAACTATACCTGCAGAATTTGCTTTATCATCTACTTCCAGTCGTACTTCCATATTATATGGAATGTTTGCCCACTGCCTTCCCTCAATCCTCATAAACATGAGTTTTGTATTTCCTAGAAACGGAATAAAATCAGATGGGCCAACATAGATTTGTTCATCATCTAGTCTATCAGTAAGTTGACTTTGAACACTTTCAGTTTTTGAAATTCTTTTACTTACTAACCTTTCTTGTTCTTTCATATTCAAAAAATCGGTATTTCCTCCAACGTTGATTTGATAAGTTTTTTCGATTTTTGTTCCGCGTTCATCACATAATCTGGCAAGGGTTCTATGTACTATAGTAGCACCAACTTGACCCTTTATATCATCACCAATTATTGGAATGTTTTTATCTCTGAATTTTTGTGCCCACTCTTGGTCAGAAGCGATAAATGCTGGCATACAATTCACAAATGCTGTATTTGTTTCAAGACAGATATTTGCCCAGAATTGTGTAGCTTTTTCAGAGCCAACTGGAAGGTATGACACAATAATTTCTGTTCCAGTTTCTTTGATAATATCTTTAATTTCTGCTGATAGTTCAGATTCAGTTTTATTGCTTTGAATCGGTTTTACTTTATTCTCAACCCATATACCAACTCCGTCAAGAGCAGGACTTTCATAAACCATGCCATCGGTATCTGGCATGTCATTTTTAGCAATCCAATTAACCATATTTGGTAATTCATAGATTGCATCATTCACTCGTTTTCCAATCTTATTTTCTCCAACATCGAACCCTGCGACAAATTCAATATCATGTATAGAGTAATCACGTAGCTTCTCATGTATTATGCCGATAACTTGCTGAGAGGGATTTTTGCGATAATATTCTATGCCCTGTATTAAACCTGAAAAACAATTTCCCAATCCAACAAGAGCAACCTTGATCTTCTCAACCATTTAAGATTTTTTAAGTTGTGAATCGTTTAAAGCTTTCTTCATCCGATCAAGAAAATTTTTTAATCTATGAATTGGGTCAATATGCATGAAGAATGAGATCGAAATAAGAGAGATCAATAAAATAAGTATTGACGATGGTATTATAATTAATGGATTTCCATCATCTGGTATCACAAGCGCAATTGCCACTGAATCCATGATCAACACAAGTAGTTTTGAATTGGGTGCAATTGTTGATTCAGAAAGATTTCCTCCCATAAGCATAATAAAAAACGGATTACCAAATTATCCTGCAAGAGTCTTTGTTAATAACGATCTAAGAGTTGCGGTTTTTTCATCGTATTTGACACTTGATGTATCATTACACCGATCAGCAGCTAGACTAATGTTAGATTGGGCAAAGGAAAAAAAGGCTTCTGTGATCCTAAGTAGTATAACAGTTAAAGGTACAATAGGCACAGAAATCTTTGGTGTTGCATCAACAGGTAATGCAAGAGGAAAATTAGTTAATGCAGAGATATCAATTGTAGAAAATGCAACAGTGCCTGGAATATCTGGAGTGTTATTAAACGAAGGAATGTTACGAGGGCAAGATGTAATTGTTCTTTTAGTTGCATCGGATAAAGAATTTCCTGATTTCCAAGCAACCGCCAATCTTTGTAACACATTATCTAAACTAGTTCCAGGTGTATCATGCAATCTTGATAAATTAGAAAAAGAATCCAAAATTATTGAACAGCAGATTAAGCAAGCTGAAACTGATACAAAAGATTTAAGCGATAATATGTATCGGTAATATCTTAAGCATATTATTATATTAAGAAATAGATGGAAGTACTATTTTCTTTTGCCGTTATGGTTATTGCTATTTCCGCATCTGGTGTAATGTCTCCTGGTCCTCTTTTTACAGCAAATATCATTTATGGGTTAAAAGAGGGCAAGATGGCTGGTCTTAAACTGGCAATGGGTCATACTGTAGTAGAATTACCCTTGATTGTTATGTTAGGTGTTGGAATAGTATCATTAGAAACATTTCCTGAATATAGAACTTCAATTACAATTATTGGTGCATTAGGATTATTCGTTTTTGCTGGTTTACAAATAAAATCTGTTTTTGGAAATAATTTTGAAAAGAAAACAAGTATAGGTAAAAATTCATTTCTTGCAGGCGTTTTTCTTAGTGCATTAAACCCATTTTTTTTAATTTGGTGGCTAACTATAGGTTTCATATTAATTACAGAATCAATTGCAATATGGGGAATTTCCGGTGTATTGGTACTATTCATTCTTCATATATGGATGGATTATCTATGGCTATTTGCGGTAGCAGGATTTTCATCAAAGGCAAAAAATATTCTTTCAAATAGAAATTACAAGATTATAATCATTTGTTTAAGTGTTGTACTTGTTTATTTTGGAATTAATTTTTTAATACAAATTTAATTAAAGTTTCATTATATCAATTTCAATGGATGAAACATTGCGTTTTTTTCCATCGTTTGATTCTAATAAATCTGATGAAATTCTTACAGCACTTATTTTATAGCCAACAGAACTCATTCGTTTCAAAATAAATTGAGAGACATCCACTGCAGAAGTAATACTTTTTCCACGTGCTCTGATAGTAACGACAGGTAAGGAGGAAAGTTGAGTTAAAGTAGAATTAACATATGTCATGATTGGTTTTTTGCCAATTGGGATCGTACTTCTAGTTTTAGGTTCTTCAATAGTTTTAGGTTCTTCAATAGTTTTAGGTTCTTCAATAGTTTTAGGTTCTTCAATAGTTTTAGGTTCTTCAATAGTTTTAGGTTCTTCAATA